>NZ_JBHXLL010000028.1:0-118609 GCF_042721415.1 Kitasatospora sp. NPDC058444
TGATGCGGGACGCGAAGATCACGCAGATCTACGAGGGCACCAACCAGGTCCAGCGGATCGTGATGGCCCGCAACCTGCCGTAACCCGCCCCGACCAGCACCGACGGTCGGTTCGGCAGGCCGAACCGACCGTCGGTGCCACGGCATCGTCCCGATGCTAAGTTCCGGTGAATGAGCGACAAGGAAGAGCAGGACCAGCCCATGAACGACGGGCCCTCGAAGCCGGCGATGCGCGAGGCGCTGGTGGCCGCGGCCTTCGAGCTCTTCCTGGAGCGCGGCTTCGAACAGACGACCGTCGACGACATCGTCTCGCTGGCCGGCGTCGGCCGGCGCTCCTTCTTCCGCTACTTCCCGGCGAAGGAGGACGTGGTCTTCCCCGACCACGAGCGCAGCCTCGCCGAGATGACGGAGTTCCTGGAGTCCGGCACCGGCGAGGAGGACCCGGTCAAGCACGCCTGCGACGCCGCCCGCCTGGTCCTGCGGATGTACGCCGAGCAGCCCTCCTTCTCCGTCCAGCGCTACCGGCTGACCCGCAAGGTGCCCGGCCTGCGCGCGTACGAGCTGTCCGTGGTCTGGCGCTACGAGCACACCCTGGCGGCCTACCTGCGCGGCCGCTTCGCCGACCGCGCCGACGGCCCGCTGCGCGCGGACGTGATCGCCGCGGCCGTCGTCTCCGCGCACAACCACGCCCTGCGCACCTGGCTGCGCTCGGGCGGGGAGAGCGACTGGGTGGCCGAGGTGGACGCGGCGATGGCCTTCGTCACCGGCACCTGGAGCGACCGCCCGGCCGAGGCCGCCGAGGGCGAGTCCGACGACGTCGTGGTCCTGGTCGCCAGCCGCCGGGCGCCGCTGTGGCGGATGGTCCAGGGCATCGAGAGCGCGCTGGGCACCGACACCCGCCAGGTCTGACGGACCGACCGCCGGGCCCACCGTGCCGCCCGGGCCCACCGTGCTGCCCCGGGCGCACCGTGCCGCCCGGGCCCCGCCGCCCTGTCGGACCGTCGGCCCCACCGGGGCTCGCCTCACCCGTGCGGCGCAACCGCTCCCGGCCCGGCGCCGGTCGGCCACCCGCGCGCCGTGCGAAGCTCCGGGCTCCGGGCGAGACTCGGTCCCAGGAGGGGCCCTCCCCGACGTCGGGCGGCCCGGGAGTGCGAGGGAGCGGCGATGCCGGCGACGTCCCAGCAGCGGAGCAGCGGCCCGACCCTGCGCGAGGTGCTGCTGCACAAGGGCTACCTCCGCCTGTTGCTGGTCTCGGGACTGGTCGGCATACCCGTCTCGCTGGCGGCCTTCGGCTTCGTCAGCCTGGAGCACGAACTCCAGCAGTGGGTCTGGGAGACCCTGCCGGAGACGGCCGGGTACCACCGGGCCCCCTGGTGGTGGCCGTTGCCCGCGCTGCTGCTGGCCGGCCTGCTGCTCGCCCCGATCGTGACCCGGTTGCCCGGGCACGGCGGCCACGTCCCGGTCGACGGGTTCGGCGGCCCGCCCCCGCGGCCCGTCGACGTCCCCGGTGTGGTACTGGCCGCGCTCGCCTGTCTGCCGCTCGGCGTGGTGCTCGGCCCGGAGTCCCCGCTGATGGCGCTCGGTGGCGGCCTCGCCCTGCTCGCCGTCCGGTCCGCCAAACGGGCCGAACAGCCGCAGCTGGTGGCGGTGTTGGGCACGGCGGGTTCGGCGGCGGCGATCTCCACCATCTTCGGCAGCCCGCTGGTGGCCGCCGTCATGCTGATCGAGGCGGCCGGGCTGGGCGGTCCGCAGCTGATCGCGCTGATCCTGCCCAGCCTGCTGTCCGGCGGGGTCGGGGCGCTGGTCTTCACCGGCTTCGGCCACTGGACCGGCCTGTCGATCGGTGCGCTCTCGCTGCCGAGCGTGCCGACGAGCGGGGTGCCCGACCCGGGGGACTTCCTCTGGGGCGTCCCGCTGGCCGCCGCGATCGCCGTGGTCTGCGTGGCCGGGCAGACCGTCGGCCGCGGGGTGAAGGCCTTCACCACGACCGCCACCGCGCGACAGACCGCCCTGCGCACCGTGCTGTGCGCGGTCGCCGTCGGCTGCTGCCTCGCCGCGTACGCCCTGATCACCGGCCGCTCCCCGGAGCAGGTCGCGCTCTCCGGACAGGCCACGCTGGGCGCGCTCGCCGCCGATCCGGCCGACTGGCCGGTCGGCGCGCTGCTCGCCCTCGCGCTCTGCAAGGGGCTGGGCTGGTCGATCGCCCTCGGCAGCCTGCGCGGCGGCCCGATCTTCCCGGCGCTCCTGCTCGGTACGGCCCTGAGCATGGCCTGTGCGCCGCTGCCCGGCTTCGGTACCGCGCCCGCCCTGGCGGTCGGCCTCGCGGCCGCCGGCGCCGCCGTCACCGGCCTGCCCGTCACCAGTACCGTCCTGGCCGCGGCCCTGCTCGGCGGCCAGGCGGCCGACTCGATGCCGCTGCTGATCGTGTCCACGGTGACGGCCTTCATCACCGCGCAGTCGCTGCGCGGCCGGCCGAAGCGGGGCGCCTCCCCTTCCGGCCGGACGGAGGCCGCCGGGGCCGGCTGACCTCAGTGCGGCCGGTCCCTCCCGGTCGCGCTGCGCGGGCCCACCCCGCCGAGTCCGGGCGACTCGCCCACGGCCGGCGTCGAGGCGGTGAGCCCGACGGTCCGTCAGTCGGAGTCGGAGTCGGCGCGGGTGCCGGTGCCGGTGCCGGTGCCGGTGGTGCGGGGGTCGGTGCCGCGGACGTCGACTCTTCCGTGGCCGCGGACCGGCGTTCGACGGTCCCGGCCAACTGTTCCCGTGCGGAGGGCCCTTGTATCGGGCTGTTCGCATGACGCCATCGAGGGGCCGGGCCCGCCGGGACGGCTCGCGGCGGGAGCCCCTGGGGCGGGGGAGGGTGACGCAGAGTGCTCCAGCCGACTGAAGCTGTCATATAGGCATACGAACGGTATTTCCGCTGGTGGGGGCGGCGTTTCTGACGGGACGTGAGGCCGGACGGGTCGCGGTGCCGGTTGCGGCGGGATGTGGCGCGTGGCTCTCTGAAATCGCGGCGGTACTGAACGGAACCGCCACCCAAACCAGAAACTCCGTGGAGGAGATTTTCATGCGTGCTCTCAAGCGAGTCGTGGCCGTCGGCGCTCTCACCGTCCCGCTCGTGCTCGGCTGCGCCGGCCTGGCCTCGGCTCACGAAGGCCTGGAGGCGGACTACGGCAAGGGCTTCTTCATCGCCAACCAGAACGGCGCCGGCGTCGCTGCTGTCGAGTCCCACGTCGGCGACGGCAGTGTCTCGCACGCCGACTTCTGGATCTGGGCGGACGACAACGGCGTCTCCGGCTCCTTCACGGGTTCGGGTGCCAGCTTCGGCGACCACTCGACGGACGCCCCCGCCGCTGCCCCGGTTGCCGCCCCGGCCGCCACCACCCCGGTTGCCACCCACGAGGCCGCCGCCCCGGTTGCCGCCCCCGTGGCCACCACCCCGGCTGCGTCCCACGAGGCCGCTGCCCCGGCCGCCACCACCCCGGCCGCCGCCCCCGAGACCACCACCCCCGAGGCCACCACCCCCGCGGCCACCGAGCCCGCCGCCACTGCCCCCGTCGCGACCGAGCCCGCCGCCGCTGCCCCCGAGGCCACTCAGCCCGCCGCCAGCGAGGAGTGACCGAACCCCACCGCTCCTGGCGTGACCTCGGCACCGTCCCGTAGGGCCGGTCGCGCCGCGACGGAGGACCGCGGCCGAAAAGCGTAGCCGAAAAGCAGAAGGGCCCCAGATCAACTGGGGCCCTTCTTTTTGTGTCCGAGGGGGGACTTGAACCCCCACGCCCGATAAAGGGCACTAGCACCTCAAGCTAGCGCGTCTGCCATTCCGCCACCCGGACCGGGTGTCGTCCTCGCGGCTTCCGATCTCTCGTCCGTCGCGCTGACAGATGTAACTGTAGCAAAGATCGGCTTGGGGTCCCAAAACGGTTCCCGGCCGGCCCCCACGGCCGGTGTCGGCGGCAAGGGGCGCCGTGTGGCGGGGGCGTGACCAGGGGGTTTCGGGAGTGCGTGGGGGGTGGATCGGGGTCCGGGGCTGGGAGAGGATGGGCGGACGTGCTCGTACGGCCCGGGTGCAGGTCCTGGGGGTGGCGCGCTGGTGCGTCGGTGCGGGCCCAAGACGAGGAGTGACCGTGAGCGAGCGGAGCGAGTCGGCGGCACCGAAGGTGACGGCGGAGTCCGAGGTCGCGGAGATCTGTCGCGATCTGATCCGGATCGACACCAGCAACTACGGGGACGGCTCCGGCCCGGGCGAGCGGAAGGCGGCCGAGTACGTCGCCGAGCAGCTCGCCGAGTTCGGGCTCGAACCGAAGATCTTCGAGTCGGCCAAGGGCCGGGCCTCGACCGTGGTCCGGATCGAGGGCGAGGACCGCTCCCGTCCGGGCCTGCTGATCCACGGCCACACCGACGTGGTGCCGGCCAACGCCGCGGACTGGACCCACGACCCGTTCGGCGGCGAGATCACGGACGGCTGCGTCTGGGGGCGCGGCGCGGTCGACATGAAGGACATGGACGCGATGACCCTGGCGGTCATCCGGGACCGGCTGCGCACCGGGCGCAAGCCCCCGCGCGACATCGTGCTGGCCTTCCTCGCCGACGAGGAGGCCGGCGGCACCTACGGGGCGCGCTTCCTGGTGGACAAGCACCCGGGGCTGTTCGAGGGCGTGACCGAGGCGATCGGCGAGGTCGGCGGCTTCTCCTTCACGGTCAACGACCAGGTGCGCCTCTACCTGGTGGAGACGGCCGAGAAGGGCATGCACTGGATGCGCCTGACGGTCGAGGGCCGGGCCGGCCACGGCTCGATGGAGAACGACGACAACGCGATCACCGAGCTGTGCGAGGCGGTCGCCAGGCTCGGCCGGCACCAGTTCCCGCTGCGGATCACCAAGACCGTCCGGGCCTTCCTGGACGAGCTTTCGGACGCGCTCGGGGTCGAGCTGGACCCGGAGAACATGGACGAGACGCTGCGGGTGCTCGGCGGCATCGCCAAGATGATCGGCACCACGCTCCGCAACACCGCCCAGCCGACCATGCTCGGCGCCGGCTACAAGGTGAACGTGATCCCCGGTCAGGCCACCGCGCATGTGGACGGGCGCTTCCTGCCCGGCTACGAGGAGGAGTTCCTGGCCGAGCTGGACAGCGTGCTCGGCCCGCGCGTGAAGCGCGAGAGCCTGCACTCGGACAAGGCGATCGAGACCGGCTTCGACGGCGCCCTGGTCGAGGCGATGCAGACCGCGCTGCGCGCGGAGGACCCGATCGCCCGCGCGGTGCCGTACTGCCTGTCGGGCGGGACGGACGCCAAGTCCTTCCAGGACCTCGGCATCCGCTGCTTCGGCTTCGCGCCGCTCCAGCTGCCGCCGGAGCTGGACTTCGCCGGGATGTTCCACGGCGTGGACGAGCGGGTGCCGGTGGACGGCCTGAAGTTCGGCGTCCGGGTGCTGGACCGGTTCATCGACGCCTGCTGAAACCCCTGATCAGTCGACTGGGTCGGCCCGTTCCCGGAGTGCCGGGGGCGGGCCGACCGCATTGTCGGAGCTGATGATTGTGGGACGGGAAGAAGAAGATCGACAGAAGCGATTCTGCTCGCAATTCCAAGCTGATCATGTGTGCGAGACCTCACCGTTGCGGGTGAATGGGAGATCCACTCCGTACCCCGTTTGCCGCAGCGTCGTTCATCCCTGTGCAGCCCGCCGAACGGGTTGCGTTGTCCATACAGGAGGAATGATGAAGGTCAAGAAGATCGCCGCTGTCGCCGCCACCACCGGTGGCCTGGTGCTCGCCGCCGCCGGTGTCGCGTCCGCATACGCGGGCGCCGAGGGTGTGGCCGCCGGCTCCCCGGGTGTGCTCTCCGGCAACCAGATCCAGGTTCCGGTGCACATCCCGGTCAACTTCTGCGGCAACACCGTGAGCGTCATCGGTGTGCTGAACCCGGCGTTCGGCAACCACTGCGCCAACGTCTGAGTCAACCTCCGGGCCGCGGAGGCCTGTTGAGCCGACTCGCAACCGGCCCCCGGGCGGCGGACGCGCCGCGCCGGGGGCGTTCGCCTTCCCGGCGCTCCCGGCGCTCCCGGCGCTACCGGCGCTCTCGCCGGTCCGGGGCGGGCCGGTCCGTTCCCGGGCGGTCCGGACCCGGTCCGGAGCTCCGTCGGCCGCCGGATACACGAGGTCCGACACGATCGCTCGATCGGGTGAAGCCGATACGTTCGGCTCAACCTCCCCGTTGGCCCCTCGTTAACCCGTGTGCAGCCGAAGCCCTTGCGTGATTTACGGATATACGGAAATTCCGACTTTTTTAAAGGTTCATGCCAAGGTCGACACGTCGTCTCGATAATGTCAGGGGAAAAGATGAGGAAAGTAGCCAAGAAGGGGATCCTCACGGCCGTGGCCACCGGCAGTGTGCTGGCCACGACCGCCGGCTACGCCTATGCGGGTGGAGCCGAGGCGCAGGGGGTGGCGGCCGGTTCGGCCGGCGTCGTCTCGGGCAACTCGGTCCAGGTACCGGTCCAGGTGCCGATCAACGCCTGCGGCAACACCGTCGACGTGATCGGCTTGCTGAACCCGTCCTTCGGCAACCGCTGCGCCAACGTCAACGGCGGCGGGGGCCAGCATGCGTCCAAGCCCGTCCAGGGCGGCCACAGCAGTGCCCAGGGCGGCCAGCACGGCGGTGGCTCGGGCGCCACCGGCGTCGGCCACGACGGCCGCGACAGCCGCGTCGACGGTTCCGCGGTCGACGGGCGTCAGGGCGGCAACGGGCCGGGTTCCGCGGTGCCGGGCGCCACCACTCTGCCGGCGGCCGCCGTGCCGGGTGCCGCGGTGCCGGGCGCAAGCGCCTCGGGCGTCGCGGCCAACTCGCCGGGCGTGCTCTCCGGCAACAGTGTCCAGGCGCCGGTGGACGTCCCGGTCAACGCCTGCGGCAACTCGGTGAACGTGGCCGGCGTCGGGAACCCGGCCTTCGGCAACGACTGCGCCAACGTGGAGAAGGTCGTTCCGCCGCCCGCCCCGAAGCCCAACCCGAAGCCGGTCGAGGGCTGCGTCGAGGTCTGCCCGACCCCGCCGAAGGTCTCCTCCGAGGAGGTGACGAACGTCTCCCGCAACGGCACTCCGCCCGTCATGGCCGAGACGGCCGTCGTGGCGCCCGCCAAGGCCGCCAAGACTCCGCCTCCCGGCCCCGGCCCCCAGCTGGCCCAGACCGGCGCCGGCGGCGTCGAGCTGCTCGGTGGCGCCGGCCTCGCGCTGATGCTCGGCGGTGGCGTGCTCTACCGCCGGTCCCGGGCCGGCGTCCGCTGATCCGGCCGCGCGGGAGCCGGGGCGGGCACTGAACCGGACCCGCGCACCTTCGTGGGAACGACGCACCCGCGGCCGCCGAGTGAACGGGCGGCCGCGGGTGCGTTGCCGTCCTACTCGAAACCCGTCCGGGGTGGCGGTGCCCCGCCCGTCACCAGCTCCGGACCTGCCGGATGATCCGCCGCTTCAGCCGGACCGTCCGGCTGCCGTCGGGGAACAGCCTGAGCCGGTCGAGCTCCCAGTGCCCGTACTCGGCGTGCTCGGTGAGCAGTTGGCGGGCCGCGTTGCGCGTGGTGCCGCGCGGCATGCGCAGGGACTGGTACTCGTACTCCGGCTGCCGGACCGGCTTCCGTGGGGTCAAAACGCTCCTCCTGGGGATCACCTTCGGGCAAGCCTACGGCCTGCCCCGGACAGTCGGCCCGGGTATTTCCGGCCGTCCCTCCGGTGCGGAGGCGGCGGCCGGAAGAGGCGGGATCCGGGCCGTCGACTGACAGTGCATCAGTCCTGTTGCCACTGTGGAAGGAATACCCCGATCCCGGCGCGCGATGCCGCATCCGGACGGCCCCGTCGGGTCCGGTGCGCGCCCTCCGCGCCCGTTTCGCGCCGGTGCCGCGCGGGGACGAAGCGGCACGGATCGGACATCAGGGGGGAAGTTGCGGTGAAATCGCGGGTGTAGGTGACAACCGCTGTGCGTACCGGCACCGCGGGGAGATAGCGTCTGCACCATGTCTGATGCCGCGCAGCCCACCATTGCCGAGGTACGCGCCGCCGCTGAGGCGGTCAAGGCCGCCATCGACCGTCATCTGGAAGCGGTGTCAAGCCCCAACGCAGCCGATGATCCCGCCGTCTCCGCCGCCTACGAGCAGCTCGCCACGGCGGCCATCGCCTACGACCAGCTCCTGTACGAGGCGTACGACGAGGTGACGCCCTTCGAGATCCCCGGGGACGAGGGTCCCGGCGGCTACCACGGCCCCGAACAGCCCGAGGCGATCAGTGTGTTGATCCGCCGCGACTACCACGTCGTCGACCCCGAGCGACTGCGCGCCCAGGCCGAGCGGCTGGACGACTCGCTGACCCCGGGCGGAGCCGGGGCGGGCGGGGTGAACGCCGCGATCGGCGTGCTGTTCGGCGAGTACGAGCCCGACGAGATCGCCGCCCGCAGCGAGGAGTTCGGCCTGGAGGAGGCCGACTCGACGCTCTGGGTCGCGGCCACCGAGCCGACCGAGCCGGGCGAATGGCTGCCCGAACCCTTCGAGCACGCCGATCCGCAGCTGCTGATCTGCCGGTTCGACGTGAGCGAGGTCTACGACGACGAGGACCCGGACGACTGACGCCGTGCAGGACGGCCGACGGGCGGGCCCGATATCACCGGGGCCCGCCCGTCGTGCGTTCCGGCCGGCGGCCCGCCGGAGCGGGGCCGGTCGGAACGCCGGTCAGAACGCCGAGGCGGCGGCGTTCTCGGCGAGGACCCCCCGCAGCCGCGTGGTGCGCGGCTGCGCCGGGCGCTCGGCGACGGCCTGGGCCAGCGCCGGGCCCGCCGCGTGCACCACGGACAGGTGCCGCTCGCCGCGGCCGAAGGCGGTGTAGACCCACTGCCGGGTGAGCGCCGGGGCGGCCTCCTGCGGGAGCACCACGACCGCGCCGGGCCAACGCCGACCGAGCGCCTGGTGGACGGTCAGCGCCCAGCCGTGCCGCAGCCGGGTGGCCTCGGCCGGCGGGACGGTCCGGCGCGCGCCGTCCGCGTACTCCAGGTGCAGACCGGTGGCGTCGCCGTCCAGCACCCGGGCCGGGCGGGTGACGCCGGGGGCGGGGGAGTCGACCACCCGGTCGCCCGGGTCGAAGCCGCCGAACCGGCCGGGGCCGGGGTTGAGCCGGGCCTTGGCCGCGGCGTTCAGCGCGCGGGTGCCGGCCGGGCCGCCGTGACCCGGGGTGAGCAGCACCACCTGCTCGACCGGGATGCCCAGCGCGCGCGGAATGGAGTCGGTGAGCAGCTGGACGGCGCGGTGGACGGCCTCGCCGGCGTCCTTGGCGGTCAGGATGACCACCTCCTTGTCCGGCGCCTCCACCGGCTGGAGCTCGCCGATGCCGATGCCGGAGACCAGCTCGCCGATCGGGCCGAAGTCCGGGGTGCGGGAGGCGACCGCCGGGCAGACCTTGGCGGCCAGCAGGTCGGCGAAGAACCGGCCGGGGCCGGCCGACCAGAGCTGGCCCGGGTCGCCGCTGAGCACCAGCCGGGTGCCGTCGGCCAGCGACTCCAGGACGGTGGCGGCCAGTTCGACGTCCAGCAACGGGGCGTCCAGCACGATCAGCAGGTCCAGGGCGAGCGTGCCGTCCGGGGCCCGGCCGGGGCCGGCGGCACCGGAGAGCAGGTCGGCGAGGGTGACCACGCAGGCCTCGGCGGCGGTGCCGGCGCCGTTCCCCGCGAGAGCGGCGAAGGAGTCCCGGCCCTGGTCGGTCCAGGTGGTGGCCCAGGCCCGCAGCCCGAGGCCCCGGGCGGCGGCGACCAGTACGGCCGGCTCGGCGCGGGCCGCCTCGCCGCCGGTGTGCAGCACCAGGGCGTGTTCGGCGACCGCCTTGACCAGGGCGGTCGAGGAGGAGGAGGGCGCGGCCTCGGCGGCGGCCGCCCAGGCGGTCGGGCCGGGGGCGGCGGCGGGCTGCTCGGCGGAGCCGCCGGCCTCGGACTCTTCGGCCCCGGCGTCCTCGGCCCCGGCGTCCTCGGGGTCCTCAGCCGGGGTGAAGGTGGCCATCAGCTGGAGCAGCTTCTCGGCGAGGCTGTCCTCCGCCATCGCCAGCCCGGCGAGCCCGAGCAGCGTCCGGGTCGGTGCCTCGTCCTCCTCGTCGCCTCCCGCCGCGTGCGCCTCGGCGCCGGTCAGCTCCTCCTGGAAGGACAGCACCCGCCCGTCCTCGACGGCCGCCTGGATCGCGCCGGCCGGCTCGGGCATCCGGAGCCGCTCGAGCCCGGCCGCCACCTCGGCCAGCTCCTGGGCGGAGTGCCCGCGCAGCGCCGCCTGCTCCAGCAGCCACGGCACCAGCGCCCGGGCGCGGCGCTCGTCGCCCGGGCCGGCCTCGGGGCCGAGCAGCTGCCGGGCGAAGCCGTCGGCGTGCTCGGGCCGGACGCCCGGCAGGCCCAGCACCGTCCACGGGTCCTCGCGCAGCCGTACGGGTGCCTCCTCGCCGAGCGCGGCCACCGCGGCCGCCGCCAGCTCGGCCGGGGCACCGCCGGCGGTCAGCACCTCGGCGGTGGCGCGGAGCGCCTCGGCGCGCTGCTCGTCGGACACCGCCGGGGCGGGAACGGTTGCGGCCGGGGCGGCCGGGGCAGGAGCGGGAGCGGCCGGGGCAGCCGGCTCCGACCCCCTGGGCTCGGGAGCCTCCGCAGCCGGAGCCTCCCCGCTCGGGGTCTCCTCGGCCGGGGCTTCCGCGTTAGGGGCTTCCGCGTTCGGGACCTCCTCGGCCGGGGCCTCCGCCATCGAGGCCTCCGCGCGGGCGGCACCCGCCCGCGCGGCGTTCGCCGCGGCGTCCTCCGGCTGCATGCCGCGGATCCGCTGGGCCAGCTCCGCGAACTTCGCCGCCTTCTGCTCCGGGGTCAGCTGGGCCCCGGCGGTCACCTCCGGAGCGCCGTTGCCCGTGTCCGTCATCGTCGTCCGCTCCAAGGTCACTCCACTGCAGGTTCTGCTCGACAACCCGGGCCGGGGGTCACAGCTCGGTCCACCCCTGGTCCGGGTAGTGGTGCACCGGCGACGAGATGTCGTCCAGCGCACCACGGATCTCATCCGGAAGCGTAAGCGCCTCCACCGACAGCGCCGCCTGCAGCTGGGCCACCGTCCGGGCCCCGACCAGGGCGCTCGCCACCCCGGGCCGGTCCCGGACCCAGGCCAGCGCGACGGCCAGCGGGCTGCTGGCGAGCCCGTCGGCGGCGGTGGCGAGGGCGTCCACGATCCGCCGGGAGCGCTCCCCGAGGTACGGCTGGACGAACCCGGTCAGGTACGGCGAGGCGCCGCGCGAGTCCTGCGGGATGCCGTGCCGGTACTTGCCGGTGAGCACCCCGCGCCCGAGCGGCGAGCCGGCCAGCACCCCGACCCCGGCGTCCAGCGCGGCGGGCAGCGCCTCCCGCTCGATGCCGCGCTGCAGCAGCGAGTACTCCAGCTGCGCCCCGGCGAGCGGCGCCCGCCCGTGGTGGGCGTGCTGCCAGGTGGCGGCCTTGGCGAGCTGCCAGCCGCTGAAGTCGCAGACCCCGACGTAGCGGGCGCGCCCGGAGGAGACGGCGATGTCGAGGGCGCTGAGCGTCTCCTCGACCGGGGTCGCGGGGTCGAAGGAGTGCACCTGCCAGAGGTCGACGTGGTCGGTGCCGAGCCGGCGCAGCGAGGCGTCCAGGGCGGCGAGCAGGTGGCCGCGGGAGCCGTCGAAGCGGCGGGCGGACTCCGGGACGCTGCCGGCCTTGGTGGCGATGACGAGCTCGGAGCGGGGGATCAGGCTGTCGGTGAGCCGGGAGATCAGGTACTCGGCGCCGCCGTCGGCGTACACGTCGGCGGTGTCGACCAGGTTGCCGCCGGCGTCGACGAACTCCTTGAGCTGCTCCGCGGCCTCGTGCTCGTCGGTGTCGCGGCCCCAGGTCATGGTGCCGAGGCCGAGCCGGGAGACCTGGAGGCCGGTACGGCCGAGGTGACGCTTTTCCATCGGACGGGGCCCTTCACTGGCCGGTGGCGCCGGGAGCCCCGGCGGCCCTGTAAACGCGCAGGTGGGGGAGAGCGCTCCCCACGTCGGCTGAGCGTAGCGGCCGGTGCGCGGACAGGAGCGCAGACCCGCAGAACGATCAACGGCGCCGGTGTGACCCAAGCCACGCCTACCCGTCAGTAGCATGTCGGCGCGGGCGCGGCTACCCTCGCCCGCAACCCCAACCCACTGGAAGGTGCGGCAGATGCGACTCGGGATCAACCTCGGCTACTGGGGACTCGGCATGGACGCCGACAACATCGCCGTCGCCCAGGAGGCGGACCGGCTCGGCTACTCGGTCTGCTGGGCGGCGGAGGCGTACGGCTCGGACGCGGCGACGGTGCTCAGCTACGTCGCCGCGAAGACCGAGCGGATCGACGTGGGCTCGGCCATCTTCCAGATCCCGGCCCGCACCCCGGCCATGACCGCGATGACCGCCGCGACCCTGGACACCCTGTCCGGCGGCCGCTTCCGGCTCGGCCTCGGCGTCTCCGGCCCGCAGGTGTCCGAGGGCTGGTACGGCGTGAAGTTCGACAAGCCGCTCGCCCGCACCCGCGAGTACGTGGAGATCATCCGCAAGGCGATGTCCCGCGAGCGCCTGGTGCACGAGGGCGCGCACTGGACGCTGCCGCTGCCCGGTGGCCCCGGCAAGCCGATCAAGCTCACCGTGCACCCGGTGCGCGAGCACATCCCGCTGTACATCGCCGCGATCGGCCCGAAGAACCTGGAGCTGACCGGTGAGATCGCGGACGGCTGGCTCGGCATCTTCTTCTCGCCCGAGCACGCCGCGCTCTCCCTCGACCCGCTGACGGCCGGCCGCGCCAAGGCCGGGAAGACGCTGGAGGGCTTCGACCTCTGCCCGACCGTGAACATCGCGGTCGGCGAGGACATCAAGGCCGCCGTGGACGGCCTGCGCTCGTACGCCGCGCTCTACATCGGCGGCATGGGCAGCAAGGAGAAGAACTTCTACAACCAGCTCGCCCGGCGGATGGGCTACGAGCAGGCCGCCGACGAGATCCAGGAGAAGTACCTCGCCAAGGACTACGCGGGTGCCGCGGCCGCCGTCCCGCACGACCTGATCGACGCCACCTCGCTGATCGGCGACACCGCCCGGATCGCCGACCGGATGCAGGCCTACGCCGACGCGGGCGTCACCACGCTCACCCTGGCCCCCTCCGGGTTCACCCTGGACGAGCGGATCCTGGCGCTGCGGACCGGCGTCGAGGCGCTGGAGCGGGCCGGACTGGCCTGACCGGGCCGGACCGGCCTGACGGGCCGGGAGGGCTGAACGGACCGGGCAGCCGGTGGGCAAGCGGCACTACAGCCAGTCGTGCCGCTTGAACACCCGGTGCAGCACCACGCAGACCACCGCCATCAGCACCAGCACCGCCGGGTACCCCCAGACCTGGTGCAGCTCGGGCATGTCGTCGAAGTTCATCCCGTAGATGCCCGCGATCATCGTCGGTACGGCGGCCAGTGCCGCCCAGGCCGAGATCTTCCGCATGTCGTTGTTCTGCTGGACGCTGACCTGCGCCAGGTTGGCGCTCAGGATGTCGGACAGCAGCCGGTCCATGCCGTCCACCTGGTCGTTCACCCGGGCCACGTGGTCGGCGACGTCCCGCAGGTAGGGCGCGACCTCGGGGCGGACGAAGCGGGCGCCGCGCTCCAGGGCCAGCATCGGCTCCAGCAGCGGGCCGGTGGCCCTGCGCACGGACATCACCTGGCGCTTGTAGCCGTAGATCCGGCCGGCGGTGTCGCGGCCGACCCGGCTGGGCGAGAAGATGTCCGCCTCCAGTTCGTCCAGGTCGCTCTGGAGCGCGGTGGCCACGTCCATGTAGCCGTCCACGATGGTGTCGCAGACCGAGTGCAGCACCGAGCTGGGCCCGTAGCGCAGTTGCTCGGGGTCCTGTTCCAGGGCGGCCCGCAGGCCGCTGAGCGGGCTGTCCTCCCCGTGCCGGACGGTCATCACGAAGTCCGGGCCGAGGAAGACCATCACCTCGCCGACCGTCACGACGTGACCGCCGGGGTGGTAGCCGAGGGTCTTCAGTGCGACGAACAGCGAGCCCTGGTAGGCCTCCACCTTGGGGCGCTGGTGGGCGCTGACGGCGTCCTCGACGGCCAGCGGGTGCAGCGCGAACTCCTTGCCGACGTGGTCGAGTTCCTCGGTGGTGGGCTCGAACAGGCCTATCCAGACGAAGCCGTCCGGACCGGCCGCGCGGGCGGCGGCGAGCGCACCGGCCAGGTCCGCGGGGGCCTCGATCCGGCGGCCGTCGTGATAGGCGGCGCAGTGGACGATCATGCGGGCCATTGTCACCCGAGCGGGGCCGTTCGGCACGGACCCGGGTGGTACCGGTCCCTCAGGCTCCCGCCGGGCCGGGCCGGGGCAGGCCGGGGAGGGCCGGGGCAAGCCGGGCTGGGGCAGGAGCGGGACCGGGGCGGGACCGGACGGAAAACCGGGGCCCACGGCCGGGCCCGGAGGCCGTAGGCTGACCCCATGCCCACCCTGCTGCTGGTCCGTCACGGCCGATCCACCGCGAACACCGCCGGAATCCTGGCCGGTTGGACCCCGGGCGTGGAGCTCGACGACACCGGGCGCGCCCAGGCCGCCGCGCTGGCCGGCCGGCTGGCCGACATCCCGTTGGTGCGGGCGGTCAGCAGCCCGCTGGAGCGCTGCCGGCAGACGCTGGAGCCGCTGCTGGCGGCCCGGCCCGAGCTGGGTCCGCCGACCGAGGACGACCGGCTGGGGGAGTGTCACTACGGCGAGTGGACCGGCCGCCCGCTGGCCGAGCTGGCCAAGGAGCCGCTCTGGCGCACCGTGCAGGACCACGCCGCCGGAGCCGCCTTCCCCGGCGGGGAGTCGCTGCGCGAGCTGAGCCACCGCACGGTGGACGCGGTGCGCGAGTGGAACCGGAAGATCGCCGCCGAGCACGGCGAGGACGCGGTCTGGATCGCCTGCTCGCACGGCGACGTCATCAAGGCCGTGGTGGCCGACGCGCTCGGGCTGCACCTGGACCACTTCCAGCGGATCAGCGTGGAGCCCTGTTCGGTCACCGCGATCCGCTACACCCCGCAGCGGCCCTTCGTCCTGAGGATGGGCGACACCGGCGACCTCGCCCCGCTCGCCCCCAAGCCCCACCCGGCCGCCGCCACCCCGGCCGGTGACGCGGTGGTCGGCGGCACCGCCTGAGGCGCGCCGCCGACGGGCCGTCCGGGGAGGCACCTTCGGGTTCCCCGGGTGCCACCCCGCCCGCGGCCGTCGGCTCGGCTCCCCGGCCGGAGCCCGAAGGTCGTAGGGTGACTTACGAGTCCATCCGGCCGCGGACCGCCCCCGGCGGTACCGCGCCGACCGACACGATCCGGAGCGAGAGCGTGCCCCGTCAGGTCTTCTTCTACGACCAGCCCGAACGGTTCGTGGCCGGCACCGTCGGCCAGCCCGGCGCCCGGGCGTTCTACCTTCAGGCCAGTGCCCGGGGCCGGATCACCAGCGTGCTGCTGGAGAAGACCCAGGTCGCGGCGCTCGCCGAGCGCATCGAGGAGGTCCTGGACGAGGCGCTGCGGCGCAGCGGCGGCGACGCCGCCATCCCGGCCGCCGCCCCGAAGGACCTGCTCGACACCGCCCCGCTGGACCTCCCGCTGGAGCAGGAGTTCCGGGTCGGCACCATGGCCCTGGCCTGGGACAGCGTGGAGAGCTGCCTGGTGGTCGAGGCGCAGGCGCTGATCGAGGACGAGGACGAGGACGAGGAGGACGCCGCCGAGGCGGTGTTCGTCGACGACGAGACCGGCCCGGACATGCTCCGGGTGCGGCTGTCCGGCGCGATGGCCCGGGTCTTCGCCAAGCGCGCGCTGGACCTGGTGGCGGCGGGCCGCAAGCCCTGCCCGTTCTGCAACCTGCCGCTCGACCCGGAGGGCCACCTGTGCCCGCGCGCGAACGGCTACCGGCGCTGAACACCGACACCCCGCCGCAGGCCGACCCGACGGCCGCCGCCGCGCTCGCCGCCGACGTGCCCACCGCCCTCGCGCTGCTGCGCCAGGGCGAGCTGACCGTGCACGGCCGCCTCACCGAGGCCTCCAACGCCGCGCTGTACTGCACGGTCGCGCACGGCTCGCTGAGCGCGCAGGCCGTCTACAAGCCGGTGGCCGGCGAGCGCCCGCTGTGGGACTTCCCGGACGGCACGCTGGCCGGCCGCGAGGTCGCCGCGTACGAGCTGTCCGCCGCGACCGGCTGGGCGCTGATCCCGCCCACCGTGCTGCGCGACGGCCCGCACGGGCCCGGCATGGTGCAGCTGTGGGTGGAGCCGGACCCGGGGGCCGAGCCGCTGCTCGCGCTCCAGGACCCGCGCGGCCCGGAGGAGGGCTGGCTGCCGATCGTCCGGGCCGAGGTCGAGGGCGGGCGGACGGCCCTGCTGGTGCACCACGACGACCGGCGACTGCGCCGGCTCGCCGTCCTGGACGCGGTGCTCAACAACGCCGACCGCAAGGGCGGGCACCTGATTCCGGCCGCCGACGGCCGGGTGTACGGCATCGACCACGGGGTCACCTTCAACACCGAGGACAAGCTGCGCACCCTGCTCTGGGGCTGGGCCGGGGACCCGCTGCCCACCGAGGCGCTGGAGGTGCTGGCCCGGCTGGCCGAGCAGCTGGACGGGGAGCTCGCCGAGCGGCTCGCCCCGCACCTGACGGCGGCCGAACTGGACGCCACCCGGGCCCGGGTGGCCGGGCTGCGCGGCTCCGGCCGGCACCCGCTGCCGCCCGAGGACTGGCCGGCGATCCCCTGGCCGCCGGTGTAGCCGCCGGTGTAGGCGGGGCGACGACGGGGCCGGCCCGGCTCGGGAAACCGGCCCGGCTCGGGAAACCGGCCCGGCTCGGGAAACCGGCCCGGGAAACCGTCCGGGAACCGTTCCGGTCCGGGAAAACGGCGACAGATGGTCTGGACCTGTCCCCTGAATAGGTCGCACACTGCTCCGATGGATGTGCGACGGACCACCCCCACCCCCCGAACCACGCCGGACCTGCCGTTGCACCGGTTACAGGTCCCGCTGCCCCATCTGCTCCCCTTCGCCGTCGGCAGCTTCGACGCGATCGGCCCGCTCTCGCGGGCCGGCTTCCCCCACCGGCACTCGTTCTACGAGATCGTCCACGTCACCGGCGGCCACGGCGCCCACGTCCTGGACCTCGTCCACCGGCCGCTGGCGCCACCGCAGTTGTGCGTGATCACCCCCGGCCAGGTGCACTACTGGGCGGACGCCGAGGAACTGACCGGACAGGTCGTCCTGTTCAACGAGGACTTCCTGCTCGGCCATCCCCAGGACCTCGCCGCCCTGCGGGCCCTGGCCACCCGCCCGGCCCTGGCGCTCGGCGAACAGGCCGACGCGATCGCCGCGCTGCTCGCCGACATGGAGCACGAGTACCGGACCAGGGCGCCCGGCTTCCAGGGGGTGCTGCGGGCCAGCCTGCACATCCTGATCGTCCGGGCGCTGCGCGCCTCCGCTCCGACGGACCGTCCGGTGGTGCCCAGCCGCCCGGCCGAAGTGGCCGCGGCCTTCACCCGGTTGATCGCCCGGCCCGGCGGAGTGCGGCACTCGGTGGCCTCCACCGCGCAGGAACTCGGCGTCTCCCCGGGGCACTTGCAGACCCTGGTGAAGCAGGCCACCGGTCGGACCCCCGGTGGCCTGATCCGCCGGCAGCAGACGCTGGAGGCCAAACGACTGCTCGCCTGCACGGATTTGACGATTCGTCAGGTCGCCAAGGAGGCCGGATTCGTCGACCCGGCGTACTTCTGCCGCTTCTTCCGCCGGGAGACCGGGATGACCCCGGGGGAGTTCCGGGCCGGGGTCGACGGAAATCACCACGATCCCCGGATCATGTCCATCGCGGTCGCGCCGGACGGCCCGTAACTTTGCTGCTGGCCACCGGTGGCCGGTCCGGCGCGCGCGGCCGGGCGACCGGTCCGGCCCTTGTCATGCCCCCACCATGGCAAGGGCCGCCCCCACACCCCCCGCCTCACGAGAATGGAGACGGCGCATGCCCACGCCCGACGGCATGATCAGCCGCAAGACCGTCCTGAAGGCCGCCGCCGCGCTCGGGGCCGCCCCGCTGCTGGTCGGCGGCGGTGTCGCACTGGCCCGGGACCGGATCGGCAGCGGCGAACCCATCGGCTTCACCCCCGAGTGCCACGACGGGGACGCCCCCACCGTCGAGCAGATCGAGGGCCCGTACTTCAAGCCCAACTCCCCGCTGCGCAGCTCGATGGTCAACGACGGGCCCGGCACCCACCTGGTGGTCAGCGGCTACGTCTTCGGCCGCGCCTGCCGGCCCATCTCCGGTGTGCTGCTGGACTTCTGGCAGGCGGACAACGGCGGCAACTACGACAACGTCACCTACACCTTCCGCGGCCACCAGTTCACCGACGCCAACGGCGCGTACCGGCTGGACACCATCGTGCCCGGCCTCTACCCGGGCCGCACCCGGCACCTGCACGTCAAGCTGCAGGCCCCCGGCCGCTCGATCGTCACCACCCAGCTGTACTTCCCGGGCGAGCCGCGCAACAGCACGGACACCATCTACGACCCCCGGCTGCTGATGAACGTCCGCCAGAACGGCCAGACCCGCGAGGCGAGCTTCGACTTCGTGCTGGACGTTCCGCAGACCCCCGGCACGCCGAGCCCGTCGCCCACCGCCACCCCGACCGGGGGCCCCAGCACGCCGCCGGGCGGCACCTGGGCCGCGGGCACCTCGTACAAGGCGGGCGACCGCGTCACCTACTCCGGCGTCTCCTACACCTGCCTCCAGGCGCACACCGCCATGGTCGGCTGGGAGCCGCCGAACGTGCCGGCCCTCTGGCAGCGGTCGTAGCGGCTCCGACCGCGTCCCCCGGGGGCGCCGGGCGCCCGGTCGGCGGCAGGGCCGGCCGGGCGCTCACCCATGTCCGAAGCCAGGGTCCGAAGCCAGGGTCCGGAACCGGGGCCGGCACCCGGGCCGGAAACCGGGGCCGGAACAGGGCCGGATCCGGAACCGGGACCGGGCGCCACGCACCGCCAGTCCCGTTCATTACCAGTCGGGAAACTGTCCGGCAACGGCAGGAAGCGAATCCAGTCGATCTTTCGTACTGGTTAGGCTTTCAAATGTTCGCAAGGTTAAAGTTGTTTCCATGCATGCCTGGCCCGCCTCCGAGGTTCCCGCCCTGCCTGGTCAGGGGCTCCCCCTCCGTATCCACGACACCGCTGCGGGCACGGTCCGCGAGGTGGTGCCGCAGGACGGCACCGCCCGGATCTACGTCTGCGGCATCACGCCCTACGACGCGACCCACATGGGCCACGCCGCCACCTACAACGCGTTCGACCTGGTGCAGCGCGTCTGGAAGGACGCCGGCCACGACGTCCTGTACATCCAGAACGTCACCGACGTCGACGACCCGCTGCTCGCCCGCGCGGTCGAGACCGGCCAGGACTGGACCGCCCTGGCCGAGCGCGAGACGGCCCTGTTCCGCGAGGACATGACCGCGCTGCGGATGCTCCCGCCGGCCCACTACATCGGCGCCGTCGAGTCGATCCCGTGGATCGTCCCGATCGTCCAGAAGCTGCTGGCTTCCGGTGCCGCCTACCAGGTGGACGGCGACATCTACTTCTCGGTCGACGCCGACCCGCACTTCGGCGAGGTCTCCGGCCTCACCCGCGAGGCCATGCGCCCGGTCTTCGCCGAGCGCGGCGGCGACCCGGACCGCCCCGGCAAGCGCAACCCGCTGGACGCCCTGCTCTGGCTGGCCGCCCGCCCGGGCGAGCCCGCCTGGGACACCGAGCTCGGCCACGGCCGCCCCGGCTGGCACATCGAGTGCGTCGCCATCGCGCTGCAGTACCTCGGGATGTCCTTCGACATCCAGGGCGGCGGCAGCGACCTCTCCTTCCCGCACCACGAGATGGGCGCCGCGCACGCCCAGGTCGCCACCGGCACCCACCCGTACGCCAAGGCGTACGTGCACGCCGGCATGGTCGCCCTGGACGGCCACAAGATGTCCAAGTCCCGCGGCAACCTGGTCTTCGTCTCGGCGCTGCGCCGCGAGGGCGTCGACCCGGCGGCGATCCGCCTGGCGCTGCTCTCGCACCACTACCGCGCGGACTGGGAGTGGACCAAGAGCACCCTGGACGAGGCCGTCGAGCGCCTCGCCCGCTGGCGCGCCGCGGTCTCCCGCCCGGACGGCCCGGCGGCCGAGCAGCTGCTCGCCGAGGTGCGCGAGGCGATCGCGAACGACCTGGACGCGCCCGCCGCGCTGGCCGCCGTCGACCGCTGGGCGGACCGGCAGGCGGCCGAGGGCGGCACCGACACCGGTGCGCCCGGCCTGGTGACCCGCACCGTGGACGCCCTGCTCGGCGTCGCGCTGTAGTCCCCGCACCACACACGCCGAAGGGGCGTCGGGACACCTGGTCCTGACGCCCCTTCGGCATGTTCCGCGGCACCCGGCCGGTGCGGCTACTCCTCCTCGGCGCCGTCCTGGCTCTCCCGGGCGCCGCCCGGCGGCTCCGGATCGGCCGGCCGCTCCGCCGTGGCGTGCCCGGACACCGGCTTCTCGCCGGTCGGCCCGACGTTCTCCCGGCGGCGCAGGTAGCGCTCGAACTCGCGGGCGATGGCGTCGCCGGAGGCCTCCGGCAGCTCCGCGGTGTCCTGGGCCTCCTCCAGCTGCTGGACGTACTCGGCCACCTCGCTGTCCTCGGCGGCGAGCTGGTCCACGCCGAGCTGCCAGGCCCGGGCGTCCTCGGCCAGCTCGCCCGGCGGGATGCGCAGGTCGAGCAGGTCCTCCAGTTTGTTGACCAGGGCCAGCGTGGCCTTGGGGTTCGGCGGCTGCGAGACGTAGTGCGGCACCGCCGCCCAGAGCGTCACGGCCGGCACCCCGGCGTGGGTGCAGGCCTCCTGGAGCACCCCGACGATGCCCGTGGGGCCCTCGTAGCGGCTCTCCTCCAGGTCCAGCCGGCGGGCCAGCTCCGGGTCGGAGGTGACCCCGCTGACCGGCACCGGGCGGCTGTGCGGGGTGTCGCCGAGCAGCGCGCCCAGGATCACCACCAGCTCGACGCCCAGCTCGTGCGCGAAGCCCAGCAGCTCGTTGCAGAACGAGCGCCAGCGCATGCTCGGCTCGATGCCGCGGACCAGCACGACGTCCCGGGGCGACGGTTGCGTCACCCGGATCACCGAGAGCCGGGTGGTCGGCCAGGTGATCCGGCGGATGCCGCCGTCCATCCAGACCGTGGGCCGGTTGACCTGGAAGTCGTAGTAGTCCTCCGCGTCCAGGGCGGCGAACACCTTGCCGCCCCAGGTCTCGTCCAGATGCGCCAGGGCCGCGGAGGCGGCGTCGCCGGCGTCGTTCCAGCCTTCGAAGGCGCAGACCATCACCGGGTCGATCAACTCGGGAACATCTTCCAGCTCGATCACCCAGCGTCTCCCTCCGGTCGGCGGTCGGTCCTGCGCCGCCCCGGCTGGCCTGCCGGGGCGCCGACGGGCCGGCTGCCGACTGTCGAACCTCTCGTCTCCCACGGAGCGTCTCGCCCCGTGGTCCCTACCTGCCCAGCCTACGGGCTTTGATGCGCACCGCGGCCGGGCACCGGGACAGTCTGGGGGAGCGGGCCGCCGCGATCCACCGGATATCGACGGGTCCCGGGCTGACGGGCCGTCAGACGTCCGGTGGGGGCGAAGGGTGTTCGAGTCGCGACGGTAGGTGACGGCCGGCCGGTGCCGCCGGGCCCGCGGCCCCGCCGGACGGCCAGCCGGGCCCGCTACCCGGCGTCCACCCAGCCGCCGCGGTACGCCGCCCAGTGCTCGGGCAGCGCGGCGAAGTCCACGTACAGCGCGACGCCGAAGTTGGCCCGCCGCCGGTCCTCCCGGCCCAGGCCCAGCCGGACGCCCCGGACGGCGGCCCGGACGGTCTCGGCGTCGCCCCAGTGGCCCCACTTGTCGTCCCAGAAGAAGGGCAGGCCCATCAGCAGGTCCACGTCGGCCGGGGTGGACCGCAGGGCGAGTTCGGTCTGCCGGGCGACGTAGCCGCCGTACAGCGGCTCGGTGGGCATCGAGGTGTCGTAGCTCATCACCGCGATCTGGTCGACCCGGCGGGCGGTCTCGGTGAAGTACGCCCGGTCCCACCACTTGCCGTGGTCGGTGAGCAGGATGCCGGCCGTGTGCAGGCCCGGGACGGGGTCGATCTGCGGTGCCGCCACCGACAGTTTGGCGCCGCGCGCCGCGGTGACCGGGCGGACCTGGTCGAGCAGTGCCAGCCAGCCCGGCGAACCGGGGCGGATCGGCTCCATGTCGAAGTGCACGCCGTCGAAGCCGAGGTCCAGCACCTGGCGGGCGGAGGCGGTGACCCGGTCCCGGGTGGGGCCGTCCTCCAGGTCCAGGGCATCCTTCTCCGGCTTGACCTCGTCGCCCAGCCAGCTCTGCAGCCGCACGCCGGGCAGCGCCCGGTGCACGGTGTCGGTGAACCAGCGGCCCCGCGGGTGGACGGCGGGCGGCAGCGAGCCGTCGTGCTCCAGCGGGCCGGTGTGCACGTAGAGGTCCCGGATGCCGGTGCCGGCCAGCTGCCGGAGCAGCGCGGCCACATCGGCCTCGGTCTTGCGGCCGTCCACCCAGGCGTGGCCGAGCCAGAGCGCGTCCCGGCCGCGGGTGCGGGCGTCGGCGGCGGGTTCGCCGGTGTAGTGCAGCCGGAACATCACGAACGCCGAGCCCAGCGCGGTGGCCGGCACGGCCGCCACCAGCACCAGGACCAGCAGTGCCCGGCGCCACCGGGACCATGCTCGCCAGCGGTCGCGCAGCGCGCGGAACGGGGCCCTCAGGGCCCGACCGGCACGCTGCGCGGAGGTCCGGAAACGGGCCACGCGCTTGCTCCCCCCTTGCGGTCGAGCGCTCAGGATACGGAATGGGACGGCGGGCGGACCCGTGGGCCGGATACCCTGGCCACGTGCGTGCCCGAGCAAGCGGGTTCGCAAAGCCGACAGCCGTCGCACCAGGGAGAAGACCCATGGCCACAGCAGCCACCCCGTCCGTCACCCAGCAGAGCCGCGCGAACGCGCTGCGTGAAGCGCTCGCCACCCGGGTGGTGGTCGCCGACGGTGCCATGGGCACCATGCTCCAGGCGCAGGACCCGACGCTGGAGGACTTCCAGAACCTCGAAGGCTGCAACGAGGTCCTCAACATCACCCGCCCGGACATCGTCCGGTCCGTCCACGAGGCCTACTTCGGGGTGGGCGTGGACTGCGTGGAGACCAACACCTTCGGCGCCAACTTCAGCGCGCTCGGCGAGTACGAGATCGCCGAGCGGATCTTCGAGCTGTCCGAGGCCGGCGCCCGGATCGCCCGCGAGGTGGCCGACGCCCACGCCGCCGCCGACGGCCGCACCCGCTGGGTGCTCGGCTCGATCGGCCCCGGCACCAAGCTGCCGACCCTCGGCCACGCCCCGTACGAGACGCTGCGCGACGGCTTCCGGCAGAACGCGGCCGGCCTGATCGCCGGCGGCGCCGACGCGCTGCTGGTCGAGACCAGCCAGGACCTGCTGCAGACCAAGGCCGCCATCCTGGGCTCCAAGCGGGCCCTGGCCGAGGCCGGGCTGGACCTGCCGGTGCTCGTGCAGGTGACGGTGGAGACCACCGGCACCATGCTGCTCGGCTCGGAGATCGGCGCCGCGCTCACCGCGCTGGAGCCGCTGGGCGTGGACTACATCGGCCTCAACTGCGCCACCGGCCCGGCCGAGATGAGCGAGCACCTGCGCTACCTGGCCAAGAACGCCCGGATCGGCCTGTCCTGCATGCCGAACGCGGGCCTGCCGGTGCTCGGCAAGGACGGCGCCCACTACCCGCTCTCCCCGGCCGAACTGGCCGACGCCCACGACGTGTTCACCCGCGAGTACGGCCTCTCGCTGGTCGGCGGCTGCTGCGGCACCACCCCCGAGCACCTGCGCCAGGTGGTCGAGCGGGTCCAGGGCCGCCCGATCGCCCCGCGCGACCCCCGGCCCGAGCCCTCGGCGGCCTCGCTGTACCAGGCGGTGCCGTTCCGGCAGGACACCTCGTACCTGGCCATCGGCGAGCGCACCAACGCCAACGGCTCGAAGAAGTTCCGCGAGTCGATGCTGGCCGGCGACTGGCAGGCCTGCGTGGAGATCGCCCGTGACCAGATCCGGGACGGCTCCCACCTGCTCGACCTCTGCGTGGACTACGTCGGCCGCGACGGCGTCGCCGACATGAAGGAGATCGCCGGCCGGCTGGCCACCGCCTCCACCCTGCCGATCGTGCTGGACTCCACCGAGCCGCCCGTGCTGCAGGCCGGCCTGGAGGCGCTCGGCGGCCGCGCGGTGCTCAACTCCGTGAACTACGAGGACGGCAACGCCCCCGACTCGCGCTTCGGGAGGATCGCCTCGCTGGCCCGCGAGCACGGCGCCGGCCTGATCGCCCTGACCATCGACGAGCAGGGCCAGGCCCGCACCGCCGAGACGAAGGTCGCGATCGCCGAGCGGCTGATCGCCGAACTCACCGCCGACTACGGCATCGACGAGGGCTCGATCCTGGTCGACTGCCTCACCTTCACGCTGGCCACCGGCCAGGAGGAGTCCCGCCGGGACGGCATCGAGACCATCGAGGCGATCCGCGAGCTCAAGCGCCGCCGCCCCGGGGTGCAGACCACCCTCGGGCTGTCCAACATCTCCTTCGGCCTCAACCCGGCCGCCCGGGTGGTGCTCAACTCGGTCTTCCTGCACGAGTGCGTGGAGGCCGGCCTGGACTCGGCGATCGTGCACGCCTCCAAGATCCTGCCGATCTCCCGCATCCCCGAGGACCAGCGCGAGGCCGCCCTCGACCTGGTCTACGACCGCCGCCGGGACGGCTACGACCCGCTGCAGCGCCTGCTGGAGCTGTTCGCCAACGTCTCCGCCGCCTCGGTGAGGGCCACCAAGGCCGAGGAACTGGCCGCGCTCCCGCTGGAGGAGCGGCTGCAGCGCCGGATCATCGACGGCGAGCGGGGCGGCCTGGAGGCCGACCTGGACGAGGCGCTGGCCGCGCGCCCGGCGCTGGAGATCATCAACGACACCCTGCTGGCCGGCATGAAGGTGGTCGGCGAGCTCTTCGGCTCCGGCCAGATGCAGCTGCCGTTCGTGCTCCAGTCCGCCGAGGTGATGAAGACCGCGGTGGCCCACCTGGAGCCGTACATGGAGAAGTCCGACAGCGAGGGCAAGGGCACCATCGTGCTGGCCACCGTCAAGGGCGACGTCCACGACATCGGCAAGAACCTGGTCGACATCATCCTGTCCAACAACGGCTACAACGTGGTCAACCTGGGCATCAAGCAGCCGGTCTCGGCGATCCTGGACGCCGCGCAGGAGCACAACGCGGACGTGATCGGGATGTCCGGCCTGCTGGTGAAGTCCACCGTGATCATGAAGGAGAACCTGGAGGAGCTGAACCAGCGCAAGCTGGCCGCGAGCTACCCGGTGATCCTCGGCGGCGCCGCGCTGACCCGGGCCTACGTCGAGCAGGACCTGCACGAGATCTACGAGGGCGAGGTCCGCTACGCCCGGGACGCCTTCGAGGGCCTGCGGCTGATGGACGCGCTGGTCGCGGTCAAGCGCGGGGTGCCCGGCGCGACCCTGCCGGAGCTCAAGCAGCGCCGGCACGCCCGGGTCGAGGTGGAGGAGCCGGAGCCCGAGGTCAACCTCGGCCAGATCCGCTCCGACGTCGCCGTCGACAACACCGTGCCCACCCCGCCGTTCTGGGGCGACCGGATCGTCAAGGGCATCCCGTTCGCGGACTACGCCTCCTGGCTGGACGAGGACGCGCTGTTCAAGGGGCAGTGGGGCCTGAAGGCCTCCCGCGCCGGGGACGGCCCCTCGTACGAGGAACTGGTGGAGACCGAGGGCCGGCCGCGGCTGCGGGCCTGGCTGGACCGCCTGCAGACCGAGGGCTGGCTGGAGGCCGCCGTGGTCTACGGCTACTACCCGGCGAACTCCAAGGGCGACGACCTGATCGTCTTCCACGAGGACGGCACCGAGCGCACCCGCTTCACCTTCCCGCGCCAGCGCCGCGGGCGCCGGCTCTGCCTGGCCGACTTCTTCCGCCCGGAGGAGTCCGGGGTGCGGGACGTCGTGGGCCTCCAGGTGGTCACCATGGGCAACCGGATCTCGGAGGCGGCCAACGAGCTGTTCGCCGGCAACTCCTACCGGGACTACCTGGAGCTGCACGGCCTCTCGGTGCAGCTGGCCGAGGCGCTGGCCGAGTTCTGGCACGCGCGGGTCCGCTACGAGCTGGGCTTCTCCGGCGAGGACCCGCAGGACGTCAAGGACATGTTCGCGCTCAAGTACCGCGGCGCCCGCTTCTCGCTCGGCTACGGGGCCTGCCCCGAGCTGGAGGACCGGGCCAAGATCGCCGAGCTGCTGAAGCCGGAGCGGATCGGCGTGGTGCTCTCCGAGGAGTTCCAGCTCCACCCGGAGCAGTCCACCGACGCGATCGTGATCCACCACCCGGAGGCGAAGTACTTCAACGCCCGGTAACTCCCGGTTCCCACCGCGTTCGCTCTTTCCGGACGAAGCGGGCGTATCCTTGATGATCCTGAACGGGCCGGTCCGCTCACCTGCGGGCCGGCCCGTGCCTTCCCCGGGGCCGCCCGGGCCTGCCGGAAGGACCCCTGCCATGACCACCAGCCCCACCGCCACGCGCATCCTCGACCACGGGGACGACCGCGGGCTCCAGGCGGTGCTGCTGGACATGGACGGGACGCTGGTGGACACCGAGGACTTCTGGTGGCAGGCCGAGGCCTCGCTCTTCGCCGAGCTGGGCCACGAGCTGGACGAGGCGGACCGCGCCCACGTGGTCGGCGGCCCGATGACCAGGGTGATGGAGTACCTGGTCGCCCGGACCGGGGCTGACATCGCGCCGGCCGACCTCGGCGTGCTGGTGAACCAGCGCTTCGTCGACCTGCTGGCCGGCGGCGTGCCGCTCATGCCGGGCGCCGAGCGGCTGCTCAACACCCTTGCCGCGCACGGCGTTCCGGCCGCCCTGGTGTCCGCCTCGCACCGGCACGTGATCGACATCGTGCTGCGCTCGCTGGGCGCCCACCACTTCGCCTTCACCGTCGGCGGGGACGAGGTGCCGCGCACCAAGCCGTTCCCGGACCCGTACCTGGAGGCGGCCCGGCGGCTGGGCGCGGAGCCGGCCCGCTGCGTGGTGATCGAGGACACCCCGACCGGCGTGCGGGCGGGCGAGGCGGCCGGCTGCCCGGTGATCGCGGTGCCCTCGGTGGCGGCGGTCGAACCGGCTCCGGGGCGGCTGGTGCTGCCGTCGCTGGAGCGGGTCGACCTCGACCTGCTGCGCTCCCTGGTCGCTTCGCGAGTGTGATTGTCGTCTCATTGCGAGCCCGCCTTACTCGCCGGTAAACGGCCCGGCGGGCCCCTGGGCCGAAGTCGCCGGGGGAGAAAACGGGCATTGACTGACAACTCGTCGGTCGTGCCGCCATGCCCCGAACCGCCGTGTCCCAAACGTCATCTGCGCGGGTATCGGTCGTACGTGTTCGATATGGCACGCTACTCCCGTTCGTGCCACCCAAAAGGACGCGCCTCGTGAAGACTTCAGCTGAACGCCTGGCAGTACTCGGTTGCGCCGGCCTGGTCGCCGTGTCGGTGGCGGGCTGCGGATCGGTGACCGACGTGGTCAAGGGGGACGGCGGCAAGTCGATCACCATGGGCACCAGTCAGCTGACCGGTGTCCTGGACCCGGCGGCCGCCTACGACTCCGGTTCCTGGCTGCTGCTGCGCAACACCTTCCAGTCGCTGCTCACCTTCCAGGCCGCGGCCAGCTCGCCCTCCCCGGACGCCGCGCAGGCCTGCGAGTTCACCAACGGCGAGGCCACCGAGTACCACTGCACCCTGAAGCCCGGCCAGAAGTTCTCCAACGGCCACCCGCTGACGGCCCAGGACGTGGTCTTCTCGATCGAGCGCACCAAGAAGATCAACGACCCGAACGGCCCGGTCGAACTGCTCGACTCGATCAAGTCCGTCGAGGCCAAGGGCGACAACGAGGTGCTCTTCCACCTCTCCGCGCCCGACGCCACCCTGCCGGCCAAGCTGGCGAGCCCGGCCGGCGCCATCGTGGACCACCAGGCCTACCCCGCCGACAAGGTCGTCGCCAACGACAAGCTGATCGGCTCCGGCCCGTACCGCATGGACGCGGTCGAGAACCTGAGCGGCAGCAAGCAGCTGGGCAAGGTCGTGCTGTCGGCCAACGACAAGTACGGCGGCGAGGCCAAGCTGCGCAACAGCAAGTTCACCGTGCGGTACTTCGACAAGTCGGAGGACCTGAAGGCCGCGCTGGACCGCGGTGAGGTCGACCTCACCGACAACAGCCTGGAGCCCAACACCGCCGCCCAGGTCCGCTCCGACCAGCAGGGCGGCAAGACCGACCTCCAGGTGACCGAGGGCGACAGCAACGACACCCGTTCGCTGGTCCTCAACACCAAGGACCAGCTGATGAGCAACGTCGCCGTGCGCCAGGCCGTCGCCCAGATGATGGACCGCAAGGCGCTGGCCCGCGACGTCTTCGCCCGCACCGTCCAGGCGCTCTACTCCATGGTCCCGGCCGGCCTGCCCGGCCACACCACGGCCTTCTTCGACCGCTACGGCGACCAGGACGTCAACAAGGCCAAGAAGATCCTGGCCGACGCCAAGATCCAGACCCCGGTCAAGTTCACCCTCACCTGGTCCCGTTCGCGGGCCGGCAGCAACGAGGCCGAGACGCTGAAGAAGCAGCTGGAGACCGGCGGCCTCTTCCAGGTGACGCTCGCCCAGGAGCCGGACTGGGACACGTACCGCAAGGGCTGGAACGAGGGCAAGTACCAGGCCTACGTCATCGGTTGGTTCGCCGACTACCCGGACCCGGACAACTACCTGGCCCCGCTGCTGATCAACGGCGGTGCCTACCACCACGGTTGGGACGACCCGCGGATCAGCGGGAAGCTGGTGCCGGAGGGCCTCAAGCAGACCGACCGCAGCGCCGCGGCCGCCACCTACGCGCAGATCCAGCAGATCGAGGCCGAGAACGTGCCGCTGATCCCGCTGTACCAGAACAAGTCCTTCTTCGCGGCCCGCTCGTACGTCACCGGCGTCGAGTCCACCGTCGACACCACCGGCTACTTCCGCTTCTGGGAGATCAGCCGGACCAACAAGTAGCGCCCGCAGGACGGCGGCCCGCCCGCTTCCCCGTCGGTACGGGGGAGCAGGCGGGCCGCCGTGGCGTTTCCGCGGCCCTGACGGCCGCGGTGACCGCCGTGCGGGGCCGCGGGGCCCCTACAGGGCGCCCGGGCGCACCAGCCCGCTCTCGTAGGCGTACACGGCCGCCTGCACCCGGTCGCGCAGCTGCAGCTTGGTCAGCACATGGCCCACGTGCGTCTTCACGGTGGTCTCGCTGACGAACAGCTCGGCCGCGATCTCCGCGTTCGACAGCCCGCGCGCCACCAGCTTCAGCACCTCCAGCTCGCGCTCGGTCAGCGCGCTCAGCGCCTGCGGCGGCGCCTCGTCGCCCGAAGGCAGCTTGGTGGCGTACATGTCCAGCAGCCGGCGGGTGATGCTCGGCGCCAGCATCGCCGCGCCGTCCGCGACCACCCGGATCGCCTGCACCAGCTCCTCGGCCGGGACGTCCTTCAGCAGGAAGCCGCTGGCGCCCGCGCGCAGCGCCTCCACCACGTACTCGTCCAGGTCGAAGGTGGTCAGCACCAGCACCTTGGCCGGGCCGTCCCGCCCCGGGCCGGCGATCCGGCGGGTCGCCTCGACGCCGTCCATCCGGGGCATCCGGATGTCCATCAGCACCACGTCGGGCTGCAGCGCCCGCACCTGGTCCAGCGCCTGCTGGCCGTCGCCGGCCTCGCCGACCACCACGAGGTCGGACTCGGCCTCCAGGATCATCCGGAAACCGGTGCGCAGCAGCGGCTGGTCGTCGACCAGCAGCACTCGGATCGTCACCTAGGACTCCTTGCTCATCGGATCCCCCGTGGGATCGCTCTCATCCGACGTACGGGTCAGCGGCAGCGGGTACGGCGGCGGGGTGCCGCCGAACTCCGGGCAGCTGGCCTGGTGGTCGCACCAGTCGCAGAGGCGGTTGCGGGTGGCCGGGAAGTCCCCGGTGGCCACCGCCTGGCCGATCCGCTCCCACAGCGCCCGGAGCTTGCGCTCCACCGCGAGCAGGTCGGCCTGGTCCGGGTCGTAGCTGACCACGTCCCCGCCGCCGCCGAGGTAGACCAGCTGGAGGCGCTTGGGGATCACGCCCTTCCAGCGCCACACCACCAGGGCGTAGAACTTCATCTGGAACATCGCCTTGCCCTCGAAGTCCCGCGAGGGCGCCCGGCCGGTCTTGTAGTCCACCAGCCGGACCTCGCCGGTCGGGGCGACGTCCACCCGGTCGATGTAGCCGCGCAGCAGCAGCCCCGAGTCCAGGGCCGTCTCCACGTAGAGCTCCCGCTCCACCGGGTGCAGCCGGGTCGGGTCCTCCAGCCGGAACCACTGGCCGACCAGCTTCTCGGCGTCCGCCAGCCAGCGGGTGAGCGCCGCGCCGTCCGGGTCGTCCGGGAACAGCGTGCCCAGCTCCGGGCGCTCGCCCAGCAGCCGCTCCCACTGCGGGCGCAGCAGGCCCAGCGCCCGCTCCGGCGTCCGCTCGGCCGCCGGGCTGTCGAACAGCCGCTCCAGCACCGCGTGCACCAGGGTGCCCCGGGTCGCCGCCGAGCTCGGCGGCTCGGGCAGCCGGTCGATCACCCGCAGCCGGTACAGCAGGGGACAGGTGAGGAAGTCCCCCGCTCGGGACGGGGAGAGCCCGGTCGGGGGTGCCGCCGGACGCACGGCGGCACTGCTGGTCTCGGTGTGCTGCATGGCTACGACCCTATTGCCCTTCGCTGTCATCCCGCTGCCACGGTGCTGCCAGGCACGCGGCGAGTGGGTATGAAGCCGGAAGGAGGGCCGCGCAGCGCCGGAGGGCCGCGATCACGTAGCGTGGGCGCACCGGGCACGACGGGGGAGACGACCGAAGGGATCACGGTGAGCGACAGCAGGGGGCAGCAGCCCTCCGACCAGCCACCGCAGGCGGGCGAGGGACGTCCGGCCGGGCCGCCGCCCGAGCCCCGGCGCCGCGGCGGCATCCTGATGGGCCGGCCCTTCGGCGTGCCCGTCTACGTCACCCCGTCCTGGTTCGTGATCGCCGCGCTGATCACCTGGGTGTTCGGCGGACAGCTGGGCGACGTGCTGCCCGACCTCGGCGCTGCCCGCTACCTGGTCGCGTTCTTCTTCGCGGTCGCCTTCTACGGCTCCGTCCTGGTCCACGAGCTCGCCCACACCCTGGTCGCGTTGCGCTACCGGCTCGGGGTGCGGCGGATCCAGCTCCAGTTCTTCGGCGGGGTCTCCGAGATCGAGAACGAGGCGCAGAGCCCCTGGCGGGAGTTCTGGCTGGCCTTCGTCGGCCCGCTGCTCTCGCTGCTGCTCGGCGGCGTGTTCTACCTCGGGGTGCGGGCGGTGGACCTGTCCACCGTGCCCGGGGTGCTGCTCACCGGCCTGATGGTCTCCAACCTGGTGGTCGCCGCCTTCAACCTGCTGCCCGGCCTGCCGCTGGACGGCGGCCGGATGCTGCGCGCGGTCGTCTGGGCGATCACCGGCAAGCCGATGACCGGCACGGTGGCCGCCGCCTGGGTCGGCCGCGCGCTGGCCGTCGCCGTGCTGATCGGCCTGCCGCTGCTGAGCGCCGCCCGCGGGGTCGAGCGCACCACCACCGACACCCTGGTGGACGCGCTGCTGGCCGCGGTGCTCGCCGCGATCATCTGGAACGGCGCCACCGGCAGCCTGCGCAACGCCCGGCTCAAGGAGGTGCTGCCGGGCCTGCGGCTGCGCGAGCTGGCCCGGCGGGCCGTCGAGGTCACCGCCGACACCCCGCTCGGCGAGGCGCTGCGCCGCGCCCGCGAGGCCCGGGCCGGCGCGGTGATCGTGGTGGACGGCCGGGGCGAGCCGATCGCCCTCGTGCGCGAGGCCGCCGTCCGGTCGGTGCCCGAGCACCGCCGCCCCTGGGTGGCCGTCGGCGCGCTCGCCCGCGACCTCGAACCCGGGCTGCGGCTGAGCGCCGACCTCGGCGGCGAGGACCTGCTGCGGGCCGTCCAGGCCACCCCGGCGGGGGAGTACCTGGTGGTCGAGGCGGACGGCCGGGTGTACGGCGTCGCCTCGCTCAGCGACATCGAGCAGCGGCTGACCGCGGCCGTCACCGGCCGCTGATCATGGTGGTAGGGCGGGAGGCTCCGCTTCCCTTAGGATTGTCGGCATGTCCGAACCGACCGGTGCCGCCCGCCGACGCGGGCCCTTCCAGGTCGGGGACCAGGTCCAGCTGACCGATCCCAAGGGTCGCCACTACACGTTCACGCTCCAGGCCGGGAACCAGTTCCACACCCACAAGGGTGCGTTCCCGCACGACGAGCTGATCGGCGCTCCCGAGGGCACGGTCGTGCGCACCACGGGGAACGTCCCGTACCTCGCGCTGCGCCCCCTGCTCCCCGACTACGTCCTGTCCATGCCGCGCGGCGCCGCCGTGATCTACCCCAAGGACGCGGGGCAGATCCTGGCCATGGCCGACATCTTCGCCGGCGCCCGCGTGGTCGAGGCCGGTGTCGGCTCGGGCGCGCTCAGCATGTACCTGCTGCGCGCCGTCGGCGAGCACGGCATGCTGGCCTCCTACGAGCGCCGGCAGGACTTCGCCGACATCGCCCAGGGGAACGTCGAGCGCTACTTCGGCGGCCCGCACCCGGCGTGGAAGCTCACCGTCGGCGACCTCCAGGACAACCTGGTCGAGGCCGACGTCGACCGCGTCCTCCTCGACATGCTGGCCCCCTGGGAGTGCCTGGACGTCGCCTCCAAGGCGCTCGTCCCCGGCGGCCTCATCTGCTGCTACGTGGCCACCACCACGCAGATGTCCAAGACCGTCGAGGCGCTGCGCGAGCACGGCACCTTCACCGAGCCGCAGGCCTGGGAGACCATGGTCCGCACCTGGCACCTGGAGGGCCTGGCGGTCCGCCCGGACCACCGGATGATCGGCCACACCGGCTTCCTGCTCACCGCCCGCCGCCTGGCGGACGGTGTGGAGCCGCCGCTGCGCCGCCGCCGCCCGGCCAAGGGCGCGTACGGCGAGGACTACGACAACGGCTCCCCCGAGCTCTCCCTCCAGGAGCGTGCCGCCGCCCGCAAGGCCGCCCGCACCACCGAGGCGGACCAGCCCGACCTGGGCTGAGCCCCGAACCACCGAGAAGGGGTGGTACGAGCGATCCGCTCGTACCACCCCTTCGGCATTCCGCCGAACCCGGTGTGGGACGATGCTCGCTCACGCAGACCAGCTCCTGGAGCTCTGGAGGGGACGCCTGGTGGAGACCGCGGTCGGGACGACGACGGCGACGGTTGGACAGCCGGCACCGCGGGGCCGCTCCGGGCCCGGGCCCGGGCACGCGCGCACCGCACCGTGGCACTGGGCCCTCGCCCTGGCCGGCTGCGCCGCGGTGGTGGGGGCCGCGCTGGCCGCCTCCCCGGCGACCGGCAGCCCGGTGTCCGCGCACCCCACGGCCACGTCCCTCGCCGCGAGCGCCGGCCCCGACCCGGCCCAGGTCCAACTCCCGCTGGACTGCGGCCCGTTCCCGGTCAAGACGGCGCTCAGCGTGCCCGCGCGGCTCGGCGACGGGCGCGCCGCCACGGTGGTCGCCGCGCACTGCGCCACCGAGACCGGCACCCCGCCGGACGCCGTCCTGCTGCTCGGCTTCGGCCCGGGCGGACGCCCGGAGGTGGTGGCCACGCTGCTGCCCGAGCGCGAGAACCTCACCGTGAGCCGGATCGCGGTGCGTTCGGACGGCGCCATCACCGGCCACGCGCAGGGGTATTCGAGCGAGGACGTGCCGCGGTTCCGGCCCGACATCTCGGTCGACCTCACCTGGACGCACAAGGGCGGCGGCTGGGAACGATCCCAGGCCGCCGCCCCGGTCTCCGCCGTGTGACGGACCGACTACCGCGCGCCGCCTACTCGGCGTCCGGCCCGTACACCTCGACCCGGTCGGCGACCCGGCGCACGTGGATGCAGTCGCCGGGGCACTCCTTCGCCGAGTCCACCACGTCCTGAAGGATCGTCAGCGGTACCGGGGCCGTCTCCCCGGGCTGCTGGCGCAGCTCGTCGTCCGGCCCCTTCACATAGGCCAGCCCGTCGATGTCGAGCTCGAAGACCTCGGGTGCGTACTGCACGCAGATGCCGTCGCCGGTGCAGAGATCCTGGTCGATCCACACCTCCAGCTCATCGGCCGCTGCCGCCGTCTGCTCGGTCACCGACATGGTCCCCTGCCGTTTCTGTCCCGGGTCGCCCCTATTCCTGGAGCAATCCCGCCATTCGTACAACGATCGGACCTCGAGTTGTGGTCGCGATCGGATATCACTTCGCTCGACGATACATCTGGCCCGCTTTGGGCCGTGCGCGGTGGGTATCCCCCTTAGCAGAGGGGAAGCACGCTGGGGCGAAGATCGGACACGCCCGTTCCATCTTTCTTGATCTAGGGGTTTACGGACCCCTGGTCCCAGGTAGGGTCTGGAAGCGTCCAGCTCCCCGGAGGAGGTGAGGACCGTGGCAGCCCACGATGACGACTACAACCGCAGCACCGGCAGGCCCGCTCGTGGTTCCGACGAGGCCGCTCAGGTCTCGTACCTTGAGCAGGAAATCGCCGTGTTGCGCCGCAAGCTCGCCGACTCGCCGCGCAATTCGAGGATCCTCGAAGAGCGGATCGTCGAGCTCCAGACCAACCTGGCGGGCGTGACCGCCCAGAACGAACGGCTCGCCTCCACCCTGCGCGAGGCCCGCGACCAGATCGTGGCCCTCAAGGAGGAAGTGGACCGGCTGGCACAGCCCCCGGCGGGCTTCGGCACCTTCCTCGACGCGAACGAGGACGGCACCGCCGACATCTTCACCGGGGGGCGCAAGCTCCGCGTGAACGTCAGCCCCGGTGTCGCCCTCGACCAGGTGCGGCGCGGCCAGGAAGTGATGCTCAACGAGGCCCTCAACATCGTGGACGCGATGGCCTTCGAGAACATCGGCGAGATCGTCACCCTCAAGGAGGTCCTGGAGGACGGCGAGCGCGCCCTCGTCCTGGGCCACACCGACGAGGAGCGCGTGGTGCGGCTCGCCGAGCCGCTGCGCGGGCTGACCATCCGGGCCGGGGACGCCCTGCTGCTGGAGCCCCGCTCCGGCTACGTGTTCGAGGTCGTGCCGAAGGCCGAGGTCGAGGAGCTGGTCCTCGAGGAGGTCCCGGACATCGACTACCGCCAGATCGGCGGCCTGAGCAACCAGATCGAGCTGATCCGCGACGCGGTCGAGCTGCCCTACCTGCACGCCGACCTCTTCAAGGAGTACGAGCTGCGCCCGCCCAAGGGGGTGCTGCTCTACGGCCCGCCCGGCTGCGGCAAGACGCTGATCGCCAAGGCGGTCGCCAACTCGCTGGCCAAGAAGGTCGCCGAGGTCACCGGCCGCCCCCAGGGGAAGAGCTACTTCCTCAACATCAAGGGCCCCGAGCTGCTCAACAAGTACGTGGGCGAGACCGAGCGGCAGATCCGCCTGGTCTTCCAGCGGGCCCGGGAGAAGGCGGGCGAGGGCACGCCCGTCATCGTCTTCTTCGACGAGATGGAGTCGCTCTTCCGCACCCGCGGCTCGGGCGTCAGCTCGGACGTGGAGAACACCATCGTCCCGCAGCTGCTCGCCGAGATCGACGGCGTGGAGGGCCTGGAGAACGTCATCGTCATCGGCGCCTCGAACCGCGAGGACATGATCGACCCGGCGATCCTGCGGCCCGGCCGCCTGGACGTCAAGATCAAGATCGAGCGCCCGGACGCCGAGGCCGCGAAGGACATCTTCTCCAAGTACCTCAAGGACTCGCTGCCGTTCCACCCGGACGACCTCAAGGAGCACGACGGCTCCCTCGAGGCCACGGTGGCCGCGATGATCCAGTCCGTGGTGGAGCGGATGTACTCCGAGACCGAGGAGAACCGCTTCCTGGAGGTCACCTACGCCAACGGTGACAAGGAGGTCCTGTACTTCAAGGACTTCAACTCCGGCGCGATGATCCAGAACATCGTCGACCGCGCGAAGAAGATGGCCATCAAGGACTTCCTCGACCACGGTCAGCGCGGTCTTCGGGTCTCCCACCTGCTCGCCGCCTGCGTGGACGAGTTCAAGGAGAACGAGGACCTCCCGAACACCACCAACCCGGACGACTGGGCCCGCATCTCCGGCAAGAAGGGCGAGCGGATCGTCTTCATCCGCACGCTCGTCACCGGCAAGCAGGGCGCCGAGTCCGGCCGCTCGATCGACACTGTCGCCAACACGGGGCAGTACCTGTAAGCACGCGGTTGTCCGGGCCGGCTGCGGTCCCCGGAGCTGTACGCACACCGTCCGGCTGTGGCGCCTCGCGGCCCCGCAGCCGGACGGCGCGTCTCCGGGCCCGCCGCTCGGCGCCGGGTTCTAGGCTCGACCCACCGTCCGCGGGCAGAGGCCCGGCGTCGGTGTTGTTCGGCGGTACGTCAGCGTGCTCCGCCCGTCGGGGGCGGCGCACCGGGCAAGGAGGGCCGCATGACCGTACGGCGCGTGATGGGCATCGAGACCGAGTACGGGATCTCCGTGCCCGGGCACCCCAACGCCAACGCCATGCTCACCTCGTCCCAGATCGTCAACGCGTACGCGGCGGCGATGCACCGGGCACGGCGGGCCCGCTGGGACTTCGAGGAGGAGAATCCGCTGCGCGACGCACGGGGGTTCGACCTGGCCCGCGAGGTCGCGGACGCCAGCCAGCTGACCGACGAGGACATCGGCCTCGCCAACGTCATCCTCACCAACGGGGCCCGGTTCTACGTGGACCACGCGCACCCCGAGTACAGCTCGCCCGAGGTGACCAACCCGCGCGACGCGGTGCTCTGGGACAAGGCCGGCGAGCGGATCATGGCGGCCGCCGCGCAACGCGCGCTGGAGCTGCCCAACGGGCAGAACATCCACCTGTACAAGAACAACACCGACAACAAGGGCGCCTCCTACGGCACCCACGAGAACTACCTCATGAAGCGGGCGACACCGTTCGCCGACATCGTCCGCCACCTCACCCCGTTCTTCGTCTCCCGCCAGGTGGTCACCGGCGCCGGCCGGGTCGGCATCGGCCAGGACGGCTCGGCGAACGGCTTCCAGATCAGCCAGCGGGCGGACTACTTCGAGGTCGAGGTGGGCCTGGAGACGACGCTCAAGCGCCCGATCATCAACACCCGGGACGAGCCGCACGCCGACGCCGAGAAGTACCGCCGGCTGCACGTGATCATCGGGGACGCCAACCTCTCCGAGATCTCCACCTACCTCAAGCTGGGCACCACCTCGCTGGTCCTGTCGATGATCGAGGACTCCTTCATCGCCGCCGACCTCGCCGTCGACCAGCCGGTGCGCACCCTGCACCGGGTCTCCCACGACCCGACGCTCAAGCACCTGATCACCCTGCGCAACGGGCGCCGGCTCACCGCCGTCCAGCTCCAGCTGGAGTACTTCGAGCTGGCCCGCAAGTACGTCGAGGACCGCTTCGGCACCGACGCGGACGAGCAGACGGTGGACGTGCTGGCGCGCTGGGAGGACGTCCTGGGCCGGCTGGAACGCGACCCGATGTCGCTGTCCCGGCAGCTGGACTGGATCGCCAAGCGGGAGCTCCTGGAGGGCTACCGCACCCGGGACGCCCTGGAGTGGGACAACCCCCGGCTGCACCTGGTCGACCTCCAGTACGGCGACGTACGGCCCGAGAAGGGCCTCTACAACCGTCTGGTGGCCCGCGGGCGGTTCGAGCGGCTGGTCACCGAGGAGGAGGTCGAGCGGGCCGTCTCCAAGCCGCCGGAGGACACCAGGGCGTACTTCCGCGGCCGCTGCCTGGAGCAGTACGCGGACCACGTCGCGGCGGCCTCCTGGGACTCGGTGATCTTCGACCTGCCGGGCCGGGACTCCCTGCAGCGCGTTCCCACCCTGGAACCGCTGCGCGGCACCCGCAACCACGTCAAGGAGCTGCTGGACCGCTGCCGTACGGCTGAGGACCTGCTCCGGGTGCTGTCCGGCGGGTAACTTTTCGATCACCATGGGTGAACGTCCGCCGAATGGGAATCATCCGGGGTGGCAGCGGGTGTTGGACAGGAAGCGCCACCGGCAAACCGGGAGCGGCAGTCGCACCTTGTGTATAGGGTCGGTGCAGCAAGCAACGACCGAACCGTGCCAGACGAATCGAGCGGGGTGAGGGAAATGGCGAGCAAGGACACCGGCGGCGGCCAGCAGCGGGCAAACCGTTCCTCCGAGGAGGTCGAGGAGCAGGCCGCGGAAAGCCAGAATTCCGAGGACCTCAAGGAGCGCCAGGAAAAGCTGAGCGACGACGTCGACGCGGTGCTGGACGAAATCGACGAGGTCCTCGAGTCGAATGCCGAGGATTTCGTGCGCGGATTCGTCCAGAAGGGCGGGCAATAGTCCGCACCGGGCATTCCGAATTCACGGTCGCGACCGTCCTGGGCGGCCGGGCGGCGAGCACCGCCCGGCCGTCCGGCACCGGCCCCTCCACCCGTGGACAGTGATCGTCGGGCGGGTAGGGTGCGGGCAGCGCGCGCTTCAAGCTACCTGGAAGGAATCGTGTGGAAGCCAACACTCGTGGCACCGGGCGTCTACCGGCTGCCTTCCTGACCCCGGGGTCGTCCTCGTTCATCGACTTCCTCGCCGAGCACCGGCCGGAGCTGGTCCCCGGTCACCGCGGGCTCCCCGAGGGGGCCGTGGTCGAGGCCCCGCACGGGACCACGATCGTGGCCGCGGTCTTCGACGGCGGCGTGGTGATCGCGGGTGACCGCCGGGCGACGATGGGCAACGTGATCGCCCAGCGCGACATGGAGAAGGTCTTCCCGGCCGACGAGTTCAGCGCGGTCGGCGTGGCCGGCACCGCGGGCCTCGCGATCGAGATGGTCCGGCTGTTCCAGCTGGAGCTGGAGCACTACGAGAAGATCGAGGGCACCACGCTCTCCCTGGAGGGCAAGGCCAACCGGCTCACCACCATGATCCGGGGCAACCTGGCCATGGCGATGCAGGGCCTCGCCGTGGTGCCGCTGTTCGCCGGCTACGACCTCGACCTCGGCCGCGGGCGGATCTTCAACTACGACGTCACCGGCGGGCGGTCCGAGGAGCGCGGCTTCACGGCGACCGGCTCGGGCTCGGTCTTCGCCCGTGGCTCGATGAAGAAGCTCTACCGCGAGGACCTGACGGCCGACCAGGCCGTCACCATGGTCGTCCAGGCGCTGTACGACGCGGCGGACGACGACTCCGCCACCGGCGGCCCGGACCTCGCCCGCAAGATCTTCCCGATCGTCTCGCTGATCACCGAGGACGGCTTCCGCCGGCTCTCCGAGGCGGAGGTCACGGAGGTCGCCGTCGCCATCACCGACGAGCGCCTGGCCCGGCCCAACGGCCCGCAGGCCCCGCTGATCTAGCTTCCACCTCACAGGAAAGGGACGACCGCCGGTGTCGACACCGTTCTACGTCTCGCCCCAGCAGGCCATGGCGGACCGCGCGGAGTACGCCCGCAAGGGCATCGCTCGCGGCCGCAGCGTGGTCGTGCTCACCTACGCCGACGGCATCGTCTTCGTCGCGGAGAACACCTCCAGGGCGCTCCACAAGGTCTCCGAGATCTACGACAAGATCGCCTTCGCGGCGGTCGGCCGCTACAACGAGTTCGAGAACCTGCGCATCGGCGGCGTCCGCTACGCCGACCTGCGCGGCTACTCCTACGACCGGGCCGACGTCACGGCCCGGGGCCTGGCCAACGTGTACGCCCAGACCCTGGGCACCATCTTCTCGTCGGTCGGCGAGAAGCCGTACGAGGTCGAACTGGTCGTGGCAGAGGTCGGCCGCACGGCCGACAACGACCAGATCTACCGGCTCACGCCGGACGGCTCGGTCGTGGACGAGAAGAACTACGTGGTGGTCGGCGGCAACGCCGACTCGATCGGCAACTACCTGGGCCAGCGCCACCGGGCCGGCATGAGCCTCACCGAGGCCGTGAAGGTCGCCGTGGACTCGCTCGCCCGGGACCCCAACGGCGGCAGCCCGCGCAGCCTCACGCCGGAACAACTGGAGGTCGCGGTCCTCGACCGCCAGCGGTTCCAGCAGCGCAAGTTCAAGCGGATCCTGGGCAACCAGCTGGGCCGGCTGCTCGACGGGGACCAGTCCGCCGAGGCGGACGACGAGGACAATCCGGCGGACGGCACGCCGGTGTAGCAGTACCTGGGGAGTCCCGTACGGCGGCCCCACCGCCGTCGTACGGGACTCCGGTGCCCCTGCGGCGGCCCAGTCGTCGTGGAGGCGGTTTCGGACAGCTCCGACAGAGAATGGAGTGCTCATGGACCGCCGGATTTTCGGGCTGGAGAACGAGTACGGCGTGACCTGCACGTTCCGCGGGCAGCGACGGCTGTCGCCGGACGAGGTCGCGCGGTACCTGTTCCGCCGGGTCGTCTCCTGGGGCCGCAGCAGCAACGTCTTCCTGCGCAACGGCGCCCGCCTCTACCTCGACGTCGGCTCCCACCCCGAGTACGCCACCCCCGAGTGCGACGACGTCGTCGAGCTGGTGACGCACGACAAGGCCGGTGAGCGGATCCTCGAAGGGCTCCTGGTGGACGCCGAGCGGCGGCTGCACGAGGAAGGCATCGCGGGGGACGTCTACCTCTTCAAGAACAACACCGACTCGGCCGGCAACTCCTACGGCTGCCACGAGAACTACCTGGTGGCCCGGCACGGCGAGTTCTCCCGGCTCGCCGACGTGCTGATCCCGTTCCTGGTCACCCGGCAGCTGATCTGCGGCGCCGGCAAGGTGCTCCAGACCCCGCGCGGGGCGGTGTACTGCGTCAGCCAGCGGGCCGAGCACATCTGGGAGGGCGTCAGCTCCGCCACCACCCGCTCGCGCCCGATCATCAACACCCGGGACGAGCCGCACGCGGACGCCGAGCGCTACCGCCGGCTGCACGTGATCGTCGGCGACTCCAACATGTCCGAGACCACGACGCTGCTCAAGGTCGGCAGCACCGACCTGGTGCTGCGGCTGATCGAGGCCGGCGTGGTGATGCGCGACCTCACCCTGGAGAACCCGATCCGGGCGATCCGCGAGGTCAGCCACGACCTCACCGGCACCCACCAGGTCCGGCTCGCCAACGGCCGGGAGGCCAGCGCGCTGGACATCCAGGAGGAGTACTACACCAAGGCCCTGGAGTTCGCCGAGCGCAAGGGCATCAACACCGGCACCGTCGCCCGGGTGCTCGACCTGTGGGGCCGCACCCTGGAGGCCGTCCGCACCGAGCGGCTGGACGGGGTGGCCCAGGAGATCGACTGGATCATGAAGTACAAGCTCATCGAGCGCTACCGCGAGAAGCACCAGATGAGCATGTCCAACCCGCGGGTGGCCCAGATCGACCTCGCGTACCACGACATCCACCGCCGCCGCGGCCTGTTCTACCTGCTCCAGGGCAAGGGCCAGGCGCAGCGGGTGACCACCGACCTCAAGACCTTCGAGGCCAAGTCGATCCCGCCGCAGACCACCCGGGCCCGGCTGCGCGGGGACTTCATCCGCCGGGCGCAGGAGCAGCGCCGGGACTTCACGGTGGACTGGGTGCACCTGAAGCTCAACGACCAGGCGCAGCGCACGGTGCTGTGCAAGGACCCGTTCCGCTCGGTGGACGAGCGGGTGGAGAAGCTGATCGCGGGGATGTAGCCCCGGGGCGGCCGGATCGGGCCGCCGTGATCAGGGCGCCGTGATCGGGGCGCCCAAGATCAGGACGCTGGAACCGGCCCCGGTGGTGTCTACCGGGGCCGGACGCGTGCCGGGCATACGCTGTCCGTCGAGTCAGGAGAGCCGACTTCGACCGACAGTTAGGACCACCGTGCGCCGCACCGCCGGTTTGCTTCTCACCCTGCCGCTGCTGCTCGCGGTCGCCTGCAGCAGTTCCCCCAAGGCGGCCGGTCCGGCGACGCCCTCCCCGGCGAGCGCAGCCCCGACGGTGCCCTCGCCGGTCGCCGAGGCGTCACCGATGCCCACTCTTTCGGGTGGCGGATACGGCAGCAAGGCCACCATCACCATTCCCGAGGGCCAGCAGCCCAGCGGCCAGTTCGTGGTGAACACGGTCACCGAGGGCGAGCGGGCGACCGTCAACAAGGGCGACTGGGTGACGGTCAACTACACCGCCAAGGACTGGACCACCGGCAAGGACCTGCCCAGCTCCTACGACGCCAACGGCAAGCCGCAGCTCTACCAGGCCGGCAGCGGACAGCTGGTGCCCGCGCTGGACCAGAGCGTGATCGGCAAGAAGGTGGGCAGCCGGCTGCTGGTGGTGGCGCCGCCGGAGGCGGCCTTCGGCGAGCAGGGTTCCAGCCAGCTGGGCGTCAACAAGGGGGACACCGTGGTGTTCGTGCTGGACATCATGGAGAGCCTGCCCCCGGACTCCACGCTCAGCGGCACGATGACCCAGGCGCCCGCGACGCTGCCGCAGGTCAAGGACAACGGCAAGGCGCCGGTGACGATCACGATCCCGGAGGGGCAGGCCGCGCCCACCGACCTCCAGCAGGCCGTGCTGATCAAGGGCGAGGGCAAGCAGGTCAAGAGCGGGCAGACCCTGGTGGTGCAGTACACCGGGGTGCTGTGGGCCAACGGCCAGCAGTTCGACTCCTCCTGGACGCACGGTGGCGCGCAGGCGGTGCAGATCGGCACCGGCAGCGTGATCGAGGGCTGGGACAAGGGCCTGGTCGGGCAGAACGTCGGCAGCCGGGTCCTGCTGGTGGTGCCGCCGGCGCTCGGCTACCAGGACAAGGCGCAGGGCTCGGTGCCGGCGAACTCGACCCTGGTCTTCGTGATCGACATTCTCGAAGCGGTCTAGGAAGTCACCGGGGGGATTCCGTACGCTTGGGCGGACGCTCGTACAGCGAAGCGTCCGCCCTCATCCTGAGCTGTCATACTGCCCACGCACTGTGGCAGGCGCCGCCCGGCGCCGAGGTCCGGGCGGGCGGTGCGACCGCAGGCCGGCGTGCCCACGCCGGGCGCAGACCTGGAAGACCTCGTGGCGAGATGGATGGGGAGTCATGACTGAGAAGACGCCGAGCCCGGGCGGGGCCGGCACCGCGGCGAACGACGGCTCTGCGGGTGACCCGGCCGACTCCCGTCCCGGCGGTCCGGTCGGCGGGGACCGCGAGTCGATCGTCGTCCCCCCGGCGATCCTGGCGCAGCAGGCCGGCTGGGCGCAGCCCGGCGAAGCGCCGCGCGCCGCGGGCGCGACCAAGACGGACGACGCCCCGCAGATCTTCGCCTCCAACGTGCGCAAGAGCGACAGTTCGGAGGCCGGGTACGACGAGAACCCGCCCGGCGTCGGCAAGCTGGGTGTGATCCTCGGCACGGTCCTGGCCGTGCTGCTGGTCGGCAGCGCCATCACGCTCTACATGGTGAACAAGGACGACTCCAAGGACAGCGCGGCGGCCAAGCCGGACGCGGCCAAGACCGCGCCGCCCACGCCGACCGCCGACCCGGTGCCGCCGATCAAGGACGGCGCCAAGGTGCTGCCGACGGTCGCCGGCGACTTCGGCAAGAAGGCCGAGATCCAGGTGCCGGGCGAGGCCTCCGACGGCTCCTTCGTCGTCAAGGTCCTCACCGAGGGCACCGGCGCCAAGGTGGAGAAGAACTCCTGGACCTCGGTGGACTACACCGCCAAGGACTGGAACACCGGCAAGGACATCCCGAGCTCGTACGACGCCGAGGGGAAGCCGCAGATCTTCCAGGCCGGCACCGACGCGCTGATCCCGGCCCTGGACCAGGCCGTGATCGGCAAGAAGGCCGGCAGCCGGCTGCTGGTGGTGGCCCCGCCGGCCGCCGCCTTCGGCGCCCAGGGCAAGGCCGACATGTCGATCGGCCCCAAGGACGACCTGATCTTCGTGATCGACATCCGCAACGCCAACGCGCCCGACGCGGTGGTGAGCGGAACCGTCACCCCGCCGCCGGCGGACTTCCCGCAGGTCAAGGACAACGGCAAGAAGCCGGCCGAGATCACCCCGGTGGCCGGCGCGAAGGACCCGACGGAGCTGAAGTCGCACGTCCTGATCAAGGGCACCGGGCCGAAGGTGGAGAAGGGCGAGAAGGTCGTCGTCCAGTACACCGGCGCGCTGTTCTCCAGCGGCAAGGTGTTCGACTCCTCGCTCAGCAAGGGCCAGGCGTTCACCTTCCCGGTCGGCGGCGGCCAGGTCATCCAGGGCTGGGACCAGGGCCTGGAGGGCCAGACCGTCGGCAGCCGGGTCGAGCTGGTGATCCCCGCCTCGCTGGGCTACGGCGACAAGGGCCAGGGCGACATCCCGCCCGGCGCGACGCTGGTCTTCGTGGTGGACATCCTCGACGCCGGTCAGGGCTGATCCACTTTCGGGTGACAATGGTGCACGTGTGACCTTCGGGTCCGGCCGCGTGGCCGGACCCGGACGGGCGGCGGGCGCGCGTACGGTGGTTCGTCCGGACTGTTGTCCGGGCCGACCGGTGCGGGCGCCCGCCGCTTGGTCGTGAATGCCAGCGAATGTGAGAAGAGGGACAGGGACTGTGAGCGTCAACCTCAACGAGAAGCCCGAGATCGACTTCCCGATCGGCGACGCCCCGACGGAGCTGCAGATCCGCGACATCGTCGTGGGTGACGGCGTGGAGGCCAAGAAGGGCCAGAACGTCAGCGTCCGCTACGTCGGTGTGACCTTCGAGACCGGCGAGGAGTTCGATGCGAGCTGGAACCGGAGCCCCAACGAGTTCCGCTTCCCGCTGGGCGGCGGCCGCGTCATCAAGGGCTGGGACCAGGGCGTCGTCGGCATGAAGGTCGGCGGCCGCCGCGAGCTGACCATCCCGGCGCACCTGGCGTACGGCGACCAGTCGCCGACCCCGGCCATCCCGAAGGGCTCGACCCTGATCTTCGTGGTCGACCTGCTGGCCGTCTGAGCCCGCCGTGACCGTGGGCCGGACCCCTCCGGGGGCCCGGCCCACGGGCGTGTCCGGGGGCGTTCACGGACGCCGCTTTTGCCGTGCGTACCGCTACCGGTACGGTCGGTCCCGCCGGGTGGTGACAACCCGGTTGGCGCACCCCGCGCGCGGCGCGGCACACCGGAAGGGTCAGCGATGGCGATCGCCAAGGCAGAGCGGCTGATGAATCTCGCCCTGTGCCTGATGAACACCAGACGTCCGCTCTCCAAGAAGGAGCTGCGGGAATCCATCGAGGCATACCGCGAGGCGTGGCAGAACAGCAGCGAGGACGCCTTCAACCGGATGTTCGAGCGGGACAAGGACGACCTGCGCGAGCTCGGCCTGGTGATCGACGTCGACGAGAGCACCCTGGACGGAGAGCTCGGCTACCTGGCCCGCGCCGACCGCAACCGGCTGCCGGAGATCGCCCTCGACGCCGAGGAGGCGGCCGCGCTGACCCTGGCCGCCCGGGTCTGGCAGCAGGCCAAGATGTCCGGCGCGGCCAGCGGCGCGCTGCAGAAGCTGCGCGCGGCCGGGGTGCCGTTCGCCGAGGCCGAGGGCCGCACCGCCCTGGAGCCGCGCATCCCCGCCCGGGAGGCCGCGTTCGAGCCGCTGCTCACCGCCGCCCGGGACCGCCGTCCGGTCACCTTCGAGTACCGCAAGGCCGGGGCCGCCGCCGTCGAGCAGCGCAGCGTCGAGCCGTGGGCGCTGGAGTGCTGGCGCGGGCACTGGTACCTGGCCGGGTACGACCGCGACCGCGGCGACGCCCGGGTGTTCCGGCTCAGCCGGATCACCGGCAGGGTGAAGGCCAGGTCCGGGGCCTTCCTCGGCACCGTGCCCGAGCACGTGGACGTCCGGGCCACCGTGGCCAAGTTCGCGGGGGAGGGGGCCACCGCCACCGCGACCGTCCGGGTCCGCCGGGGCGCCGGCTTCCCGCTGCGCACCAAGGCGCTGGGCAGCACCCGGGTGGACGAGGCCTGGGACGAGCTGGAGATCCCGTACGGCAACGGGCTGGGCGCCGACCTGGCCGAGTTCGGGCCGGACGTGCTGGTGCTCGGGCCGGAGGAGCTGCGGGCGGATGTGGTCGACCGGCTGCGGGCGGTCGCGGGTATCGAGGGAGAGCGTCCGTGAGCAATGCCATCGACCAGACGCGACGGATGCTGTCGCTGGTCACCTACCTGCGTGAGCGGCCCGGGGCCGAGGTCGCCGAGGTGGCCCGGGCGTTCGGGATCAGCGAGCGCGAGCTGATCGCGGACCTCAACGTGCTGCCGATGTGCGGCACCAGCTTCCGCGGCGGCGACCTGCTCGACATCGACACCGACGGCGAGCGGATCTGGTGGCACAACGTCGACGACGTGGCCCAGCCGCTGCGGCTGGCCGCCGACGAGGCGACCGCGCTGCTGGTGGCCGCCCGCGCGGTGGCCGGGCTGCCCGGCCTGCGGGCCGGGGACCGCGAGGCGCTCACCCGGGCCGTCGCCAAGATCGAGAACGCGGCCGGGGAGAGCGCCGAGGGCAGCGCCCGGGTCGGCGTGACCTTCGAGGCGGAGAGCCACGTGTTCGCCGACATCGACCGGGCGCTCAGCGAGGGCCGCCGGCTCTGGCTGCGCTACTACTCGCACGGGCGCGGCGGGATGACCGAGCGCGAGGTCGACCCGATCCGGCTGCTCACCGAGGGCCACACCTACCTCGAGGCCTGGTGCCGCACCTCCGAGGACCACCGGATGTTCCGGCTCGACCGGGTCGCCGAGATCCGCGTCCTGGACACCCCGGCCGACCCGCCCCGGCGCGAGCCGCGCGACCTGAGCGGCGGGCTGGTCAACCCGGCGGCGGACGACCCCGAGGTGGTCGTCGAGGTCTCCTCCGGCGGACGCTGGGTGGCCGAGTACTACACCCACGACCGGGCCGAGGAACTGCCCGACGGCGGGCTGCGGATCACCCTGCGCAGCGCCGACCCCTCCCAGCTGCGCCCGCTGGCGCTGCGGCTGGGCCGGGACGGCCGGATCGTCTCGCCGCCCGAGCTGGCCGAGCAGGCGCGTTCGGCCGCGCGGGAGGCGCTGGCCGCCTACGGGGAGGGGCAGGTCTGAGGGTGGAACCCGGGACGAGATTCAAGGTCTACTGCTCCGAGTGCCGGGAGAAGGTGGAGCTCCCGGCCGAGGACTTCCGGCTGACCCTCGGCCGCACCCCGGCCCAGGCGCACTACAGCTTCGGCTGCCCGCGGTGCGGGGCGGCGGTGCGCAAGCCGGCCGGGGAGAAGATCGTCGAGGCGCTCACCCGGGCCGGGGTGCGTACCATGCGGCTCGTCCCGGCGGAGGGTTAGGCCGCGTATAGGGTGGGGCGCATGTCCTGGATGCTCGTCGCCGCCGTCCTGCTCGCCACCGCGGGCCTGCTGGTCCTCGGGGTCCTCGCGATCCGGCTCTGGCTGGACGTGCGGGCGCTGGCCAAGGGCGTGGACCGGGCCTCGCGGGCGCTGGCCGCGGCCGCCGAGGACCTGGCGGAGGCGATGCCCGCCTCGGGTGACGCGGCCGAGGAGCGGGGCGTCACCGTCTCCTAGCGGAGCGGGGCTCGTAGCACGGTCGGGCCCGCGGTGGTACGGGGGCTGCTGCGCGGGGGTAGGGGCGGGTTACGCTCTCAGTTGGCTCCTGAACCGCGTACCGGGGGCCGCTGTCCTGTTCGGGCGGCCGTCGTCGTGACGTCATCCGCAGCGGTTACCATCCGCAGCGGACGGCCGGTCGGGCTGCCATGACTGAAGGTGGTCGCGCATGCGCATCTCGATGACCGCGATCGTGGTGATCGTGGTACTCGCCATCGTGCTGTTCGGAGCCAAGCGGCTGCCGGACCTGGCGCGCTCACTGGGCAAGTCGATGCGGATCCTCAAGAGCGAGGCCCGGGCGATGCGTTCGGACGGCGGGTCCGAGGAGCCGGCCCGGCCCGCTCCGGCTCCGGTGGACGGCGGTGCGGGCAGGACCGTCCAGTCCGCTCCGGGTGCGTCGGCCACGGCCCGTCCGGTGAACGAGCCCGCCGCCGGGGCCTCCGCGCCCGACGGCGACCGCCCGCACTGAGCGCGGCGTACGTGAGGCACCTGACGCGCGCCGCGCACCCGACGTGCGGGACGCGCGCGACCACGGAGGCCCGCCGACCGGCGGGCCCCGACGCACGAGTTGAGGACCGGGGTTGAGCAAGCTCTCCAAGGCGCCGAAGGCGTCAAAGGATCCTGAGGGGCGGATGGCCCTCGCCGACCACCTGCGGGAACTGCGCAACCGCGTGGTCAAGTCGGTCCTGGCGATCGTGCTGATCACCATCGTGGCGGCGATCTACCACAAGCAGCTGGAGGACTTCCTCCTCAAGCCGCTGCCGCGGTGCGACACCCTGGAGCTGGCCAAGCAGTACCACGGCAAGTGCGCCCAGGTCTCCAACATCGGTCTGACCGCCGGTTTCACCTGGATGCTGAAGGTGGCGCTGACGGCCGGTGTGGTCGCGACGGTGCCGATCTGGCTCTACCAGGTCTGGGCCTTCGTGGCGCCCGGTCTGCACAGGCACGAGAAGAAGTACACGGTCGTCTTCCTCCTCTGCGGGACGCCGCTGTTCCTGGCCGGTGTGGGTGTGGCCATCCTGGTGCTGCCGACCACGGTCGACGTGCTGATCTCGTTCACCCCGAACAACACCACGCCGATCCTGCCGCCCGAGGACTACTTCGACATCGCCACCCGGATGGTGCTGGTCTTCGGCCTGGCCTTCGAGTTCCCGCTGCTGCTGGTGATGCTGAACGTCATCGGCATGGTCACCGGCAAGCGGCTGCTGGGCTGGTGGCGCGGCATGGTCATGGGCATCACGGTGTTCGCGGCCTTCGCCACGCCGAGCGCCGACCCGCTGAGCATGCTGGCGCTGGCCGCGCCGATCTGGGCGCTGTACTTCATCGCGGTGGCGATCGCGCTCTTCAACGACAAGCGGAAGGCGCGCCGCAACCCGGACGCCGGGCTGGACGACGAGGAGGCCTCGCACGTGGACCTCTCGGTGCAGCCGGTGGCCGGTGCGGAGTCCGTCCAGGCCTCGGCGGCCCCGGCGGCCGGCGCGGCGGTGCCGGCGTCCCGCCGCGAGGAGATGGACGACATCACCTGAGCCGGTAGGGCTTGAGGGAGCCCCGGTCCGCCGCTCTGCCGAGCGGTGGGCCGGGGCTCCTCGCCGTTCGCGGCCTTTCCGCTGGTGGGGGCCGGTCGGTTTCGGTGGGGCGGTCTTGGCAGAGCTCATGGCATGTGACATATTACTGGCGTGCTGAAGACCGAGAGACCTCCCCTGGACGTCGTCGTGGTCGGCGCCGGTGTGGTCGGCGCCGCCTGCGCCTACTACGCCGCCCGCGCCGGGCTCGCCGTCGCCGTCGTGGACCGCGGGCCGGTGGCCGGCGGCACCACCGGCGCGGGCGAGGGCAACCTGCTGGTCTCCGACAAGGAGCCCGGCCCCGAACTCGACCTCGCCCTGCTCAGCACCCGGCTCTGGCGCGAACTCGCCGAGCGGCTCGGCCCGGCGATGGAGTACGAGCCCAAGGGCGGCGTGGTGGTCGCCTCCACCGCCGCCGGGCAGGACGCGCTGCGGGCCTTCGCCGCCGGGCAGCGGGCCGTCGGGGTCGAGGCCGAGGAGGTGCCCGGCGAGCGGCTGCGCGAGCTGGAGCCGCACCTGGCCGACGGCCTGGCCGGCGGCTTCCACTACCCGCAGGACGCCCAGGTCCAGCCCGCCCTCGCCGCCGCCCACCTGCTGCGCGAGGCCCGCCGGATGGGCGCCGAGCTGATCACCGGGGAGAGCGTCACCGCCGTCGACCGGGGCCCGGACGGCGCCGTGCGCGGGGTGCGGACCGACCGGCGGCACCTGGCCGCCGCCGCCGTGGTGAACGCGGCGGGCACCTGGGGCGGCGAGATCGCCGCGCTGGCCGGAGTGCACCTGCCGGTGCTGCCCCGGCGCGGCTTCGTGCTGGTCACCGAACCCCTGCCGCGGGTCGTGCGGCACAAGGTCTACGCCGCCGACTACGTGGCCAACGTGGCCAGCGGATCGGCCGGGCTGGAGACCTCCGCCGTGATCGAGGGCACCCCGGGCGGGCCGGTGCTGATCGGCGCCAGCCGGGAGCGGGTCGGCTTCGACCGCACGCTCTCCCAGGAGGTGCTGCGCCGGCTCGCCGGCCAGGCCGCCGCGCTGTTCCCGGTACTCGCCGGCGTCACCGTGATGCGCACCTACCGGGGCTTCCGCCCGTACCTGCCGGACCACCTGCCGGCCATCGGCGCGGACCCCCGGGTGCCCGGGCTGTACCACGCCTGCGGGCACGAGGGGGCCGGCATCGGGCTGGCCCCGGCGACCGGACTGCTGATCAGCGAGCAGCTCACCGGCAAGCAGCCGGAGCTGGACCTCGCGCCGTTCCGGGCGGACCGGTTCCCTTCGAGTGACAGCCCGGCCCGGTGAGCCCCCGCCCGCGACCGCCACACCCGAGATTCCGTCCAGGATTGGAGAAGCCGCCGATGCGCCGCCGCACCCCCGCCGGGCTGGTCGAGGCCGAGCCAGGGCCCGCCCACCACATCGAGTTCGACGGGCGGCCCGTCCCCGCGCTGCCCGGGCAGTCGATCGCCGCCGCGCTCTGGGCCGACGGCGTGCTCGCCTGGCGCACCACCCGGGTCGGCGGCAGGCCGCGCGGGGCGTTCTGCGGGATCGGCGCCTGCTTCGACTGCCTGGCCACCGTCGACGGCCGCCCCAACCAGCGCACCTGCCTGCTCCCCGCGGAGCCCGGGACCACCGTCACCACCCAGGAGGGCCACGGCCGTGCCGACCTCGCCGTCTGAGACCTTCGACCTCGTGGTGGTCGGCGCCGGCCCGGCCGGGCTGGCCGCCGCCGTCACCGCCGCCGACCTCGGGCTGAGCTGCGCCCTGCTGGACGGCGGACAGCACACCGGCGGGCAGTACTACCGGCACCCGGCGCCCGGCCTCGGCGCGGCCCGGCCGGACCGGCTGCACCACCACTGGTCCGCCTACACCGGGCTGGCCGGCCGGCTCGACGCGCACGAGCGCGCCGGGCGGGCCGCCTTCCGGGCCGGGTACCAGGTCTGGGCGCTGGAGCGCACCGACGACGGCTTCGCGGTGCACGTCACCCGCGGGCCGGAGAGCACCGACCGGGCCACCGTCCGGTCCCGGTCGGTGCTGCTGGCCACCGGCGCGTACGAGCGGCAGCTGCCGTTCCCCGGCTGGACCCTGCCCGGCGTGGTCACCGCGGGCGGCGCCCAGGCCATGCTCAAGGCCGGGCTGGTGCTGCCCGGGAAGCGGATCGTGGTGGCCGGCAGCGGCCCGCTGCTGCTCGCGGCGGCCTCCTCGCTGGTCACCGCCGGGGCCGAGGTGCCCGCCGTCGTCGAGGCCACCGCCTACCTCGGGTACGCGCGGCGCCCCGGCGTGCTGGCGGGCGTGCCCGGCAAGCTGGTCGAGGGTGCCGGGCACGGCGGCGCGCTGCTGCGCCACGGCGTGCGGCTGCGCCCGCGCAGCGCGGTGGTCGAGGCGCACGGGACGGACCGGGTCACCGGCGTCACGGTGGCCCGGCTGGACGCCGACTGGCGGCCGGTGCCCGGCACGGAGCGGCGGATCGACTGCGACGCGCTCGCCGTCGGCCACGGCCTGCTGCCGCAGATCGACCTGGCCACCGAACTGGGGGCGAGGACCGTGACCGGGCCGGACGGCGCGGTCGCGCTGGAGGTCGACGCCCGGCTGCGCACCAGCGTGCCCGGCCTGTGGTCCGCGGGGGAGACCAACGGCGTCGGCGGCGCGGACCTCGCGCTCGCCGAGGGCGAGCTGGCCGCGCATGCGGTGGCCGGGCAGCGGCCCGCGGCCGCGCTGCTGCGCCGCCGCTCGCGGCTGCGGGCCTTCGCCGACCTGATGGCCGCCGCCCACCGGCCGGGCCCCGGCTGGACCGGCTGGCTGCGCCCGGACACCGACGTCTGCCGGTGCGAGGAGGTGCCGGTCGCGGCGATCCGGGAGGCCGTCGACGAGCTGGGCGCGGGCGATCCGCGCACCGTCAAGCTGCTCACCCGGGCCGGGATGGGCTGGTGCCAGGGCCGGATGTGCGGTCCGGCCGTGGCCTGCCTGGCCGGCTCGGGTGAGCCTGGGCCCGACCGGCGCCCGCTGGGGTGCCCGGTGCCGCTCTCCCAGCTGGCGGCGGGGCCCACCGCGGAGTCCTAGGGCGTGTCTGACGATTCGCGTCGCGCACCCGGCGCGAATCGTCAGACACGCCCTAGCAGGACGCCCGTCGTCGAACGGTGGGCCGGGGACCTTGTCTCCGGCCTGCCCGCTCTAATAAAATGTCACACCTCATCAAGGAGTTCATGTGTCCATCACCCAGCACGACACCACCCGTCCCTGGCGCGGCATCATGGTCGCCACCACGCTTCCGCTGCGCGCGGACCACTCCGTCGACTACGACGCCTACGCCGAGCACGTCCGCTGGCTGATCGACTCCGGCTGCGAGGGCGTCGTCCCCAACGGCTCGCTGGGCGAGTACCAGACGCTGACCGCCGAGGAGCGCGCCAAGGTCGTCGAGGTCGCCGTCGAGGCGGCCGGCGACGGCTCCCGGGTCATGCCCGGCGTGGCCGCCTACGGCAGCGGCGAGTCCCGCCGCTGGGCCGAGCAGGCCGCCGAGGCCGGCGCCGGCTCCGTCCTGCTGCTGCCGCCGAACGCCTACCGGGCCGACCACGCCTCGGTGCGCGCCCACTACGCCGAGGTCGCCAAGGCCGGCCTGCCGATCGTGGCGTACAACAACCCGATCGACACCAAGGTCGACCTCGTCCCCGCGCTGCTCGCCCAGCTGCACGCCGAGGGCTCGATCGTCGCGGTCAAGGAGTTCAGCGGCGACGTCCGCCGGGCGTACGAGATCGCCGAGCTGGCCCCCGGGCTGGACCTGCTGATCGGCGCCGACGACGTGCTGCTGGAGCTGGCGCTCGCGGGCGCGGTCGGCTGGATCGCCGGCTACCCGAACGCCCTGCCGGCCGCCTCGGTGGCGCTCTACGACGCCGCCGTCTCCAAGGACCTGGAGACCGCGCTGCCGCTGTACAAGTCGCTGCACTCGCTGCTGCGCTGGGACTCCAAGACCGAGTTCGTCCAGGCCATCAAGCTCTCCATGGACATCGCCGGGCGCCCCGGCGGCCCGGTGCGCGCCCCGCGCCAGCCGCTCACCCCGGAGATCGAGGCGGCCGTCCGCGCGGCCACCGAGAAGGCGCTGGCCGACGGCCTGGTCTGACAGCCGCGCGACTCCGGGCCTCCGGGCCGGCTGCGGCGGCAGTCGGCCCGGCCCACCCCCACCATCCGAACCTGTACGGGAGTTTGTGACCCATGCGCAGCCGCCACGTGTTCCACGCCGTCGACTCGCACACCGAGGGCATGCCGACCCGGGTGATCACCGGCGGCTTCGGCGTCATCCCCGGCGCCACCATGGCCGAGCGCCGGGTGCACTTCCAGGAGCACCTGGACCACTTCCGCACCCTGCTGATGTACGAGCCGCGCGGCCACGCGGCCATGAGCGGCGCGATCCTCCAGCCGCCGACCCGGCCGGACGCCGACTTCGGCGTGCTCTACATCGAGGTCTCCGGACTGCTGCCGATGTGCGGGCACGGCACCATCGGGGTCGCCACCGTGCTGGTCGAGACCGGGATGGTCCCGGTGGTCGAGCCGGTCACCACCGTACGGCTGGACACCCCGGCCGGACTGGTGGTCGCCGAGGTGCGCGTCGAGGACGGTGCCGCCAAGGCGGTGACCATCCGCAACGTGCCCTCCTACTCCGTCGCCCTGGACCGCAAGATCGAGGTGCCCGGCTACGGCACGGTCACCTACGACCTCGCGTACGGCGGCAACTTCTACGCCATCCTGCCGCTCGCCGAGTTCGGGCTGCCCTTCGAGCGCGAGCGCAAGCAGGAGATCCTGGACGCCGGCCTGGCGATGATGGACGCGATCAACGCGAGCCCGGACCGGCCGGTGCACCCGGAGAACCCGTCCATCCACAGCTGCCACCACGTCCAGCTGCTCGCCCCCGGCTCCACCGCCGAGCACTCCCGGCACGCGATGGCCATTCACCCCGGCTGGTTCGACCGCTCGCCCTGCGGCACCGGCACCTCGGCGCGGATGGCCCAGCTGCACGCGCGCGGCGAACTGCCCCTCGGCCGGGACTTCCGCAACGACTCCTTCATCGGGACCACCTTCACCGGGCGGCTGGTCGAGGAGACCGAGGTGGCCGGACGGCCCGCGGTGGTGCCCACCGTCACCGGGCGGGCCTGGGTCACCGGCACCGCCCAGTACTTCCTCGACCCGAGCGACCCGTTCCCGGCGGGCTTCCTGCTCTGACCCCTCCTTCCTCCTTCGTTCCCCGTACCTCCCTCGAAGGGCTGCTGGCTGTGACCATCACCTCGTACAACCCCGCCGACCCCGACGACCTCGTGGTCGCCGTCGAGGAGCCCGGCGCCGAGGCCGTGCGGGCCGCCGTCGGGCGGGCCCGGGCGGCGCAGGGCGACTGGCTCGCCGCCGGGGCGGGCGCCCGCTCGGCGGCGCTCGGCCGGATCGCGGACGCCGTGGAGGCGCACGCCCACGAGCTGGCCGCGCTGATCGTGCGCGAGGTCGGCAAGCCGCTGGCCGAGGCGCTCGGCGAGGTCGCCCGCACGGCGGCGATCTGGCGCTACTACGCGCAGGCGCCGTACGCGCCCTCCGGGGCGGTGCACGAGACCGCCGCCGGTCCCGGGCTGCTGCTCACCCGGCGCCGCCCGTACGGGGTCGCCGGGCTGATCGCGCCGTGGAACTTCCCGCTGGCGATCCCGACCTGGAAGGCCGCACCGGCCCTCGCCGTCGGCAACGCGGTGGTGCTGAAGCCGGCGCCCGAGGCGACGGCCTGCGCGTTGCGGCTGGCGGAGCTGGCCGGGCTGCCCGAGGACGTGTTCACGGTGCTGCCCGGCGGGGCCGAGGAGGGCGCCGCGCTGGTGGAGACCGCGGACGTGATCTCCTTCACCGGCTCGACCGGCGTCGGCCGGGCCGTGGTGCGGGCGGCGACCGAGCGCGGGGTGCCGGTGCAGGCCGAACTCGGCGGGCTGAACGCCGCGCTGGTGCTGCCGGACGCCGACATCGCGCAGGCCGCCGGGCACATCGCCGCGGCGATCGCCGGGTACGCCGGGCAGAAGTGCACCGCCACCAGCCGGGTGATCGCGGTCGGCGCCGCGTACGAGCCGCTGCGCGAGGCACTGGTCAAGGCGCTGGCGGCGGTCGACGACGCGGTCTGCGGGCCGGTCATCAACGCCGCCGCCCGGGACCGGCTGACCGGCGCCGTCTCCTCGGCGGTCGAGACCGGGGCCGTCGTCCTGGCGGGCGGCCGGGTGCCCGAGCGGGTCGGCTGGTACGTCGAACCGACCCTGCTCACCGAGGTGTCGGCCGAACACCCGCTGGCCCGCGAGGAGTTCTTCGGCCCGATCGCGGTGCTGCACGCCGCGGCCGACCTGGACGAGGCCATCGCGCTCGCCAACGACACCCCGCACAGCCTCTCCACCTCCGTGCACACCCGCAGCCTGGACGTGGCGCTGGCCGCCGCCGACCGGCTGGACGCGGGCATGATCCGGGTCAACGCCCCCTCCAGCGGCGTCGACTTCCACCTGCCCTTCGGCGGGGCCAAGGGCGCGAGCCACGGCGAGCGCGAACAGGGCCAGGCCGCGCTGGACTTCTACACCGTCAGCCGGACCGTCAGCGTGCTGCCGGGCGGAGGTGCGCTCTGATGTTCGTGCGGACGGTCGACTACCACACGGCCGGCGAGCCGTTCCGGATCGTGCTGGACGGCGTGCCGCCGATCCCCGGCGACACCGTGGCCGAGCGCCGGGCCATCGCGCTCGGCGCGGGCGGCAGCGCGACGGCGCCCCGGCCCAGCGCGCTGGACGACGTCCGGCAGCTGCTCGTGCGCGAGCCGCGCGGCCACGCCGGCATGTACGGCGGCTTCCTGGTGCCGGCGGACGACGACGAGGCACACCTGGGCGTGCTGTTCTGGCACAAGGACGGCTACTCCACCGCCTGCGGGCACGGCACCATCGCGCTCGGCGCCTGGGCGGTGGACTCCGGACTGGTGCCGGCCCCCGAGGACGGCGTGGCGCGGGTGCGGATCGACGTGCCGTCCGGCCGGGTCACCGCCCTGGTGCACCGGGTCGGCGGACGCACCACCGGGGTGACCTTCCGCAACGTGCCCAGCCGGGTGACGGCGCTGAAGCTGCCGGTGGAGACCTCGCTCGGCACCGTGGAGGTCGCCGTGGCGCACTCCGGCGCCTGCTACGCCTCGGTGCCCGCGGCCGCCCTCGGGCTCGCCGTGGAACCGGAGCAGCTGCCCGAACTCACCTCCGTGGGACGGGAGATCAGGGCGGCGCTGGCCGGCGCCGAGGCGGTCGCCCACCCGACGGACGCCCGGCTGTCGGGCGTGTACGGGGTCGTGCTGTACGACGAACTCCCCTCGGCGGACGGGGTGTTGAACCAGCGGAACGTCACCGTCTTCGCCGACGGCCAGATCGACCGCTCGCCCTGCGGCTCCGGCACCTCGGCCCGGCTGGCGGTGCTCGCCGCCGAGGGACGGCTGGCCCCCGGTGAGCCGCTGCGGCACGAGTCGATCATCGGGACGGTCTTCTCCGGCCGCTTCCTCCCCGGCGGTGACCCGCTGGGCGAGGGCGTGGTCACCGAGGTCGGCGGGACGGCCTTCCGCACCGGCGAGCACGGCTTCGTCCTGGAGCCGGGCGACGAGCTGGGAGCGGGGTTCCTGCTGTGACCTCCTCGAATCCGACCGCGCTGTCCGGAACGGTGGTTGTGCCGCTCCAGTACGCCGTGACGGGCACCGGCGGGGTCGGGCCCGCCGGTGCGGTGGGGGCGATCGAGCGGGTGCTGCTGGACGGGTTCGACCCGGAAGCGGCACCCGCCCGGTCGGTCGTACCGGTGCCCGCCGGGGAACTGCTGCTGATGCCGGCCGCCGCCGGGCCGTACGCGGGCGTGAAGATCGCCGGGGTCGCGCCCGCCAACCCCGAGCAGGGGCTGCCCCGGATCACCGGCAGCTACCTGCTGCTGGACGGGCCCACCCTGCAGCCGCTCGCCCTGCTGGACGGCGCCGCGCTCACCGCGCTGCGCACGCCCGCCGTCACCGCGGCCGCGCTCAAGCGGCTGGCGGTGCCGGAGGCCGAGCACCTGGTGCTGTTCGGCTCCGGGCCGCAGGCCTACGGGCACCTGGACGCCCTGCTCGCCGTGCGGCCGCTGCGCCGGCTCACCGTGGTGGCGCGCAATCCCGAACGGGCCGAGGCGCTGGCCGCGTACGGGCGGAAGCTCGGGCTGACCGCCGAGGTCGGCGGGCCGCGGGCGGTCCGCGACGCGGACCTGGTGGTCTGCTGCACCACCGCGCGCACGCCGCTGTTCGACGGCGCCCTGGTGCCCGCGCACGCGGCGGTGGCGGCGGTCGGCTCGCACGAGCCGGACGCCCGGGAGGTCGACGAACTGCTGGTCCAGCGGTCCGAGTTGTACGTGGAGGCGCGTACGGTCGCGGACCGGGAGGCCGGGGACCTGCTGATGGCGGGCGTGACCGGGCGGCAGCTGTGGAACCTCGCCGAACTGGTGCGCGGTGACGCGCTGGTGCCGGACGGGCGGCCGCGGTTCTTCAAGAGCAGCGGAATGGCCTGGCAGGACCTGGCCGTCGCGGCGGAGGTGTACCGGGCCGTGGCGGTCTAGCCTCCCCGGCGGCTCAGTCGCCGTAGAGGCATAGCCAACTGCCCGTGACGGCGGCGCAGTTGGCGAGCAGGTTGCGCAGGTCGCGGACGGCCGCCCGCTGTTCCTCGGTGGTGCAGCGGGCGAGCAGGGCGGTGGCCTCCTCGAAGGCGGCGCCGGCGTCCTGCTCGTTGAACAGGGTGTCGCCGTACGGGTCGATCCGGCCGAGCCGGTGGTCGGACGGGCGGGCGTGCTCGGCCAGGGCGTCGGCGAGACCGGCGCCGTGGCCGGTGGACAGGTGCAGCAGGTTCGGGCTGGTGCGGCGGCCGTTGTTCGGGCGGCCGTCGTACAGTGCCGCTTCGATCGACAAGTGCGTTACTCCTGGCCGTGGTCGGGGGTTGTGGAACCGGAGCCGGCGCAGCGGGAAGGGATCCCCCGCTGCGCCGGCTCCTCGCGTTTTCCGGGCGTCCCGCCGGTGACGGTCGCGGGTTTCAGGCCCGGTCGTCGGCGTAGGCGGTGAGCAGGCGGGCCAGGTGCTTGCCGGTGACCAGCAGCGGTTCCTCGCTGCGGGCGACCTGGGCGGCGAGCTCGGCGCCCTCCAGGGTGCTGATCACGGTCCCGGCCAGCTCGCGGGCGTCCTGCGCGCCGATGCCGGCGGCGAGGAGCCGTTCCGTCACCACGGCCCGCCAGTTGGCGAAGGCCTCAGCCACCGCCTCCTCGATCACCGGCACCCGGCCGACCGTCTCCAGGGCCGTGCTGGTGATCGGGCAGCCGTCCTGCCAACCGGACTCGCGCAGTTCGGTGGCGAGCAGCCGGGTGCAGGAGGTCATCGCCTCGCCCAGGTCCGGCGAGGAGCCGAGCCCGGCGCGCAGCAGGACGGCGAACTCCTCGTCCCCGTGCCGGATCGCCTCGGCGGCCAACTCCTGCTTGCCGCCCGGGAAGAAGTGGTAGACGGAGCCGAGGGTGGCTTCCGCCTCGCGGGAGATCTGCTTGATCCCGGTGCCCTCGTACCCCTGGCGCTGCAGCAGCCGGGAGGTGGCCCGGACGATCCGCTCGCGGGTGCCGGGCTTCGCTTCTCCGGCCTTCGCGTGCGTCTTCGCGTGCGTCCTCGCGTTCGCGTTCGTTTTCGCGTTCGGGCTCGGGTTCGTCCTCGCGCTCGTCCTCGCGTCGGCTCTCTCGGGCGTGTTCACGGCGCGATCCTAGCCGAGTTTCTGGGTAGAGCGTTCGTTCTACTCCTGTGCTAGCGTCGGCTCCGGCGCCCTGGATAGAGCGCTCGTTCTAGAGGACCGGTTCCGGTGAAGGGGAAGACGTATGTCCGTGGAGCAGCAGTCGAAGCGATCCGTGACGGTGATCGGGCTCGGCCCGATGGGGCAGGCCATGGCCGGGGCGTTCCTGGACGCCGGGTACGACGTCACGGTGTGGAACCGCACGGCCGCGCGGGCCGAGGAGCTCGTCGCCCGCGGTGCGCAGGCCGCGCCCAGCGCGGAGGCGGCGGTGGCGGCGAACGAGCTGGTGGTGCTCAGCCTCACCGACTACGACGCGGTGTTCGGGGTCCTGGAGTCGGTCGAGCCGGCGCTGGAGGGGAAGGTGGTCGCGAACCTCAGCTCGGACACCCCGGGGCGGGCCCGCGAGGCCGCCCGCTGGCTGGCCGAGCGCGGCGCCGGACACCTGACCGGCGGGGTGCAGGTGCCGCCGTCGGGCATCGGCAGCCCCGAGTCGTCCACCTTCTACAGCGGCCCGGTCGAGCTGTTCCAGCGGCACCGCGCCGCCCTGGAGGTGCTCACCGGGGTCGACTACCGGGGCGACGACCCCGGACTGGCGCAGCTGTACTACCAGATCCAGATGGACCTGTTCTGGTCCTCGATGGTCGGCTACCTGCACGCCACGGCGATCGCCGAGGCCAACGGCATCTCGGCCGAGGAGTTCCTGCCGTACCTCTCCTCGACCGCCGCCTCGATGGCCGGCTTCCAGGCGTTCTACGCGCCGCGGATCACCGCCGGGGACCACCGCGGCGACGTCGACCGGCTGGCGATGGCGCTGGCGAGCATCGAGCACGTCCGGCACACCGCGGAGGACTCCGGGGTGGACGGCGCCCTGCCGGCCGTCCTGGAGGAGGCGTTCCGGCGGGGCGCGGCGGCCGGGAACGGTGCGGCCAGCCTGACCACCCTGGTGGGCCAGTTCCGCCGGGCGTAGCCCTCCGTGCAGGGTGGAAGGTCGTGTGCCGTCGGCCGTTGTCACGGTCGACGGCCGCTGCCACCATGGCGTTCGGTGTCGCGAGGGGGCACCGTTGCAGGTGTGTGAATCGTCGGCTGTTGCGTACGCAACGTAACGTGACATTGTACGCTGGTGTTCTGCACCCATCCGGAGGAACACCATGGCCGACCTCAAATCCCGCACCCTGATCTCCGTACAGGAGCGGCTTCGCGACCAGGTCGCCCACGCGCTCCGGGCGGCCCTGATCTCCGGCGAACTGCGCCCCGGCGTGGTCTACTCCGCACCCGCGCTCGCCGCCGACTTCGGCGTCTCCGCGACCCCGGTCCGCGAGGCCATGCTCGACCTCGCCCGCGAGGGCCTGGTCGAGGCCGTCCGCAACAAGGGCTTCCGGGTCACCGAGCTCACCGACCGCGACCTCGACGACTACACCGAGATCCGCGCCCTGATCGAGGTCCCGACCGTCGGCCAGGTGGCGCGCACCGCCACCGCGGAACAGCTGGAGCGGCTGCGCCCGCAGGCCGAGGCGATCGTCGCCGCGGCCCGCAAGCACGACCTGATCGGCTACCTGGAGGCCGACCGCCAGTTCCACCTCGACCTCCTCGGGCTGGCCGGCAACACCCGGCTGGTCGAGGTGGTCGGCGACCTGCGCAAGCGCTCGCGGCTGTACGGCCTCAACCGGCTCGACGAGCGCGGCGAGCTGGTCTCCTCGGCCCAGGAGCACCTGGAGCTGCTGGACCTCCTGCTCGCCGGCGACGCCGCGGGCGCCGAGGCCTGCATGATCCGCCACCTCAGCCACGTCCGCTCCCTCTGGGCCGGCGACGAGAAGCCCGCCGACCCGGAGGCTTCTGCCCTGCGGCTCCGGTCCCGGTAGGGCTAAACCACTCCTTCGGGTGAAGCCTGAGGATCGGGCGCTGGAGGCGGGGCCGGTTCTACGATGATGCTCTCGACATCGGCAGTCAGGAGGAACTCCATGTCCGCCGCAGCAGTGGAAGAACCCATGCAGCAGCCGACGCTGCTCGAAGCCGCCGAGCTGATCTCCGAGCAGTTCCCTGGCTACCGGGTCGAGATCATCGGGAGCCAGATCACCGTGACGCCGCCGCCCAACCTCAAGCACGGTCGATCGATCAAGAGGTTTGACCGCCTGTTCGAAGCGGCGGGTCTGGACGGCGGAGAAACCGAAGTCTTCCAGGGCATCGGCATCTGGTTGCCGAACGGCCCGTACGACTTTGCCGTGCCGGACCTAGCGGTCCTCGACGCCGACAGTGACGACCGGATTCTCGAACACGGTTGCTACGACCCGGCGGTCTTCCGTCTCGTACTGGAAGTGACGTCGTCGAATCACCTGGTCGACCTGAAGGTCAAGCCGACGCTGTACGCGGAGGCAGGAGTGCCCGTCTACGTCATCGTCGACCGGACGAACCAGCGCGTGATGGTGCTGACCGACCCGAAGGACGGCGAGTACCGGGTGCACGCCGTCCACCACCCCGGGCAGTCGTTCACTCTGCCGGAGTCGATCGGAGCGTCGGTGACGCTCTCGGTGGACGACGTGCTGACGGCCAAGAAGTAGCTCAGACCGCCGCCGCCGGCAGCGTCAGCTTTCCGTCGTGGACCTCGGCGACCTGGTCGACGGCCGTCAGGTGGGTGCGGTCGTGGGTGACCAGGACGGTGGCGGTGGCCCGGCGGTGGGTGAGGTCGGTGATCAGGTCGAGGACGGCGGCGCCGCGCTCGTGGTCGAGGGCGCTGGTGGGCTCGTCCACCAGGAGCACCGTGGGGTCGTTCATCAGCGCGCGGGCGATGTTGATCCGCTGGCGCTGACCGCCGGAGAGCTGGTGCGGGCGGCGGGCGGCCTGGTCGCGCAGGCCGACGGCGTCCAGGAGTTCCAGGGCCCGGGGCAGGGCGGTGCGCGGGGCGCGGCCGTCCAGGTGGGCCATCACCTGCAGCTGCTCCACCGCGGTGAGCGAGGGCAGCAGGTTGGCCTGCTGGAAGACGATGCCGATCCTGGTGCGGCGCAGTGCGGTGAGTTCCGCCCGGCCGAGGCCCGTGGTGTCGGTGCCGTCGATGACGACCTGCCCGGAGTCCGGGGTGATCAGGGTGGCGGCGACCGCCAGCAGGCTGGACTTGCCGGAGCCGGAGGGGCCGACGACGGCGGTGAGGGAGCCCTTGGGGACGGTCAGCGAGACCTCGTCCAGGGCCGTGAGCCGGCCGTCGCCGTCGGGGTAGGTCAGGGTGATGCGGTCGAGGACAAGACTCATGCGCCCGCCTCCCTTCGCTCGGCGGGGGCATTCGCCCACGCGCACTTCTTGATGGTCACTTCGCTTTGCTCGTTCAACGGGCGCTCCCGAGGGCGGTCAGCGGGTCGACGGAGGTGATCCGGCGGATGGACAGGGCCGCGCCGATCGCGCCGAGGGCGATCATGACGGCGGCGGGCAGCAGGACGGTCGGGGCGTCCAGGACGAACGGGACGGCGGAGCCGATCAGCGCGCCGAACCCGGCCGCGATCGCGGTGCCGACGAGCGTGCCGAGCACCAGCAGCAGGACGGCCTGGCCGAGCGCGTCGCGCAGCAGGTAGCGGGTGGAGGCGCCGAGGGCCTTGAGGACGGCGATGTCGCCGCTGCGCTGGATCGTCCAGACGGTGAAGAACGCGCCGATCACCAGGGCCGAGATGGCGAACAGGAAGCCGCGCATGAGCTGGAGGGAGCCGTTCTCCGAGGTGTAGGAGCCGATCGCGGCGAGCGCGTCGTCGCGGGTGCGGGTCTCGGTGCCGTGGCGGGCGTCGGCGGCGGCCAGGTCGGCGCCCTTCGCGGTGTCGAGGGCGATGACGGTGGCGTGGCCGGTGCCGCCGGGGGCGAACTGCTGCCAGTCGCCGAGGCTGGTCCAGATCACCGGGGTGTGGCTGTACGCGGCGTCGCCCTCGACGGCGGTGACCTTGAGCGGGTGCCCGGCCAGGGTGAACCCGTCGCCGGGGGTGAGGCCGCCGAGGTCCTCCGCGGCGGTCTTGGACAGCACCGCCTGGCCGGGGGCGATCCGGGTGCCCTGCGGGGCGAGCCCGGAGCCGTCCGGGACGCCGAAGGCGGAGAGCGCGGCGGTGCGCTGGCCGGCGGCGGCCTTGGTGGTGGTGATGCCGATCGGCTGGGCGGAGGTGACGCCGGGCTCGCGGGCCCAGGCCTGCCACTGGTCGGGGGTGACCTGGGAGTCGGTGAAGGAGAGCTGCTGGCCGTCGGCCGGCTTGCCGAAGACCAGGTGGTCGGCGGGCAGGCCGGTGATCGCGGAGATGTTCTGCCGACCGAGCCCGGCGGTCAGTCCGGACAGCAGACCGACCAGGACGGTGATCAGCACGATGACGGTTCCCATCAGGGCGAACCGCCCCTTGGCGAACCTCAGGTCCCTCCAGGCGACGAACACGGTGAGCCTTTCTCTGCGCAGGTTCTTTCGACGCTTCCACCGTCCCGGACAGAGGGGCCCCGGGGCATCGCGCCGGGGATTGCATCCTGGGCATCAAAGGGAAGACGCCGAGTTCAACCTTTTGATTGATGCCGTGCCGCGGGCGCCGACTTAGGCTGGACGGATGGCGACCGAACGATCCAGAACCACCCCCGTCGCCCGCGTCCTCCAGGTCTGCCTGCACCTGCTCGTTGCGGGCCTGCTCGCGCTCGCCGTCGCCCGGGCCGTCTTCGTCGAGCGGGGCGGCGATCCGGCCGCCGTCGCCGCCGCGGCCACCGCGATGGCCGCCGTCTACACCGTCGGGCCGCAGCTGGCCGCCGTGCGCCGCTCGCGCCGGGCGGCCGCGCTCTGGCTGGTGCTGCTCGGAGTCACCTGGGCGGGCGTGCTGATCACCACCCAGGACGGGGTCTGGCTGGCGTTCCCGCTGTACTTCCTGGAACTGCACCTGCTGGGGCGGCGCGGCGGGCTGGTGGCCGTCGGACTGACCGCCGCCGCCTCGATCGCCGCCTGGTCCTGGCACCAGCACAGCTTCGGCTTCGCCGCCTCGATCGGGCCCGCGCTCGGCGCGGCCGTCGCCACCGCCACCGTGCTCGGCTACCAGGCGCTGTACCGGGAGAGCGAGGAGCGCCGGCGGCTGATCGACGAACTGACCGCCGCCCGCGCCGACGCCGCCGCCGCGCACCACACGGCCGGTGTGCTGGCCGAGCGGGAGCGGCTCGCCCGGGAGATCCACGACACCCTCGCGCAGAGCCTCACCTCCATCCAACTGCTGCTGCGGGCGGCCCAGCGGGCCCTGCCGGAGCGCACCGAGGCCGCCGCCGGGTACGTCGAGCAGGCGCGGCAGGCCGCCCAGGACAACCTGGACGAGGCCCGGCGGTTCGTCCGGGCGCTCACCCCGCCCGCGCTGGACGGCGATCCGCTGCCGGTCGCGCTGGAGCGGCTGAGCGCGACGACCACTGCGCAGAGCGGACTGCCGGTGAAACTGCACGTCTCCGGCGACCCGGTCCGGCTGTCGGCCGCCCAGGAGGTGGCGCTGCTGCGGATCGCGCAGTCGGCGCTCGGCAACACCGTCCGGCACGCGGGAGCCACCCGGGCCGAGGTGACGCTCAGCTACATGGAGGGTGAGGTGGCACTGGACGTGTACGACGACGGGGCCGGGTTCGACCCGGCGGCGGTCGCCGGCCGCACCGGCGGCGACGGCGGGTTCGGGCTGCCCTCGATGCGGGCCCGGGCGCGGGCGCTCGGCGGCGGGTTCACCGTGGAGTCGGCGCCCGGGGAGGGCACGACGGTGGCGGTGCAGCTGCCGGTCACCCCGGAGGCCGGCCAGTGATCCGGCTGCTCATCGCGGACGACCATCCGGTGGTGCGGGCCGGGCTGCGGGCGGTACTGGAGTGCGAGCCGGACTTCGCCATCGTGGCGGAGGCGGCCACCGCCGAGCGGGCCGTCGAGCTGGCGGCGGAGCCGGGGGTGGACGTGGTGCTGATGGACCTCCAGTTCGGACCGGGCTCGGCGATGAACGGGGCGCAGGCCACCGCGGCGATCACCGCCCGGGCGGGCGCGCCGCGGGTGCTGGTGGTCACCACGTACGACACCGACGCGGACACCCTGCCGGCCCTGGAGGCGGGCGCCACCGGCTACCTGCTGAAGGACGCGCCGCCGGAGGAACTGGCGCAGGCCGTGCGGGCCGCCGCGGCCGGGCGCAGCGCGCTGGCGCCCAGCGTGGCGGACCGGCTGCTGGAGCGGATGCGGACGCCGGCGGCGGCGCTCAGCGCCCGGGAGACCGAGGTGCTGGGGCTGGTCGCGGACGGGCTGACCAACCAGCAGGTCAGCCAGCGGCTGCACCTGAGCCAGGCCACCGTGAAGTCCCATCTGGTGCACATCTACACCAAGTTGGGGGTGGACTCGCGCACGGCGGCGGTGCGCGAGGCACGACGGCTGGGGCTGATCCGCTGAGCGTAGGCTGGGGGTGTTCCGTGCCCGCAGCAGTGTCCCGCAGCAGTGTGAGGAGCGCCCGATGACCGTCCGGCTCGACGAGCTCGCCGTGCCCGTGATCGCCGCCCCGATGGCGGGCGGGCCCACGACGCCCGAACTGGTCGCGGCGGTGAACCGGGCCGGCGGGCTGGGGTTCCTGGCCGCGGGGATGAGGACGGCCGGGGGGATGGCCGAGCAGATCGCCGCGGTGCGGAAGTCGACCGACCGGCCGTACGGGGTGAACCTCTTCGTGCCGGGCCCGCCCGGGGACGGGGCGGCCGTCGCCGCGTACCGGGAGCGGCTGCGGCCCGAGGCCGAGCAGTGGGGCGTGACGCTGCCGGAGGAGATCGCGCCGGACCGGGACGACTGGGAGGCCAAGCTCGCCGCGCTGCTCGCGGACCCGGTGCCGGTGGTCTCGTACACCTTCGGGCTGCCGACGGCCGAGGAGGCGGCGGCGCTGCGGGCCGTCGGCACGACCCAGGTCGCCACCGTCACCACGCCGCGGGAGGCGCGGGCGGCGGAGGCGGTCGGGATGGACGCGCTGTGCGTGCAGGGGCCGGAGGCGGGCGGCCACCGCGGCACCCACCGGGTGGCGGACCGGCCGGGGGAGCTGCCGCTGCTCCGACTGCTGCCCGCCGTACGGGAGGTGACGGGGCTGCCGCTGATCGCCGCGGGCGGGCTCGGCGACGGCCCGGCCGTCGCGGCGGCGCTGCGGGCGGGGGCGGTGGCGGTGCAGCTGGGCACGGCGCTGCTGCGGTCGGACGAGTCGGGCGCCCCGGCCGCCCACCGGGCAGCGCTCGTCGAACTGCCGGAGACGGTCGTCACCCGCGCCTACACCGGCCGCCCGGCCCGCGGCCTGCGCAACGCCTTCATCGACCGCCACGGCCCGTACGCCCCGCCCGCCTACCCCGAGGTCAACCGCCTCACCACCCCCCTGCGCGCCGCCGCCACCCGCCGCGACGACACGTCCGCCATGCACCTCTGGGCCGGCACCGCCCACCTGCTCGCCCGCACCGGCCCGGCGGAGCGGATCGTCACCGACCTCTGGCGGTCGGCCCGCGCGTAGTGAGCCGGGGGAGCGGACGATCAAGGTGGCTTGATCGTCCGCTCCTGGGCTCAGGAGAGCAGGGTGGCCATCCAGGACTCGACGTCGGCGGCGGCGCGGGGGAGGGCGTTCGACATCAGGTGGGCGCCGTCGGCGGTGATGACGAGGTCGTCCTCGATGCGGATGCCGAGGCCGCGGAGTTCGGCGGGGAGGGTCTCGTCGTCGGGCTGGAGGTAGAGGCCGGGTTCGACGGTGAGGACCATGCCCTCCTCCAGGGTGCCGTCGAGGTAGCGGTCGGCGCGGGACTTGGCGCAGTCGTGGTAGTCGAGGCCGAGCATGTGGCCGCTGCCGCAGAGGGTGTAGCGGCGGTAGAGGCCGTTCTCCTCGGCGAGGGCCTCCTCGGCGGAGACGGGCAGGACGCCCCAGTCGGCGAGGCCCTCGGCGATGACCCGCATGGCGGCGCGGTGGAAGTCGCGGAACCGCGCGCCCGGGCGCAGGGTGGCGATGCCGGCGCTCTGGGCGGCGAGGACGAGGTCGTAGGCCTGGCGCTGGACGGGGGTGAAGGTGCCGCTGAGCGGGAGGGTGCGGGTGATGTCGGCGGCGTAGAGGGTGTCGGTCTCGACGCCGGCGTCCAGCAGCAGCAGGGAGTTCGGGTCGAGGGCGCCGTCGTTGCGGATCCAGTGCAGCACGCAGGCGTGGGCGCCGGAGGCGGCGATGGTGGTGTAGGAGGTGCCGTTGCCCTCGGCGCGGGCGCGCAGGTCGAAGACGCCCTCGATCCAGCGCTCGCCGCGGTGGTGGCGCAGCGCGGTGGGCAGGGCGCGGACGACGTCCTCGAAGCCGGTGGTGGTGTGGTCGACGGCCAGTTGCAGCTGCCCGATCTCCCACTGGTCCTTGACCAGGCGCAACTCGGAGAGGACGGCGGCCAGTTCGCCGTCCCGGTGGTCGGCGGACGGCCGCCCGGTGGCCTCGTCGACCAGTGGGTCGGTGCCGGCCAGGACCCGGGTGGGCGGCTGCGGGCCGGTGAGCAGCTTTCCGAGGTCGTCGAGGTGTTCGGTGCGCACCCCGGTGAGTCGGGCCGCTTCGGCGAGGTCGGGGCGGGAGCCGACCCAGAACTCGCCGTAGCGGCGGTCGCGGTAGAACTCGCCGCCGTCGCGCGGGGAGCGCGGGCGCAGGTAGAGCACCGGCTCGTGGCCTTCGGGGCCGGCCGGTTCGAGGACGAGGACGTGGTCGGCCTGGTCCTCGCCGGTGAGGCCGGTGAGCCAGACGTACGCGCTGTGCGGGCGGAAGCGGTAGTCGAGGTCGTTGCAGCGGACCTTGAGGCGGCCGGCCGGGATGATCAGCCGTTCGCCGGGGAAGGCGGCGGAGAGCCGGGCGCGGCGGCCGGGGAAGCGGTCGTAGCCGGGGACCCGCCGGTCGGCGGGGAGCGGGGTGGCGGCCCAGCTGGTGGCCATGAACGAGGCGAGGGCGGGGGAGACCGGGAGGTCGTGGCTGCCGGTGTTGAGGCCGGTCGGGGGAAGGGTCACCGGTGAACTCCTAGGCGGGGCTGGGGAGATGCGGGGCACGGACACAGCTCGGTAACGGGTGGCGTCACCTCTTGTGCAGTGCAATTTCACATTACTATGTTACGGGTCACACAGCGCAGCGGCCAGATCAGGCGGATCGGGCCCCCCACAGCGGAGTTGCAACATGACCAGGCGCACCCACGCCGCCCTCGCGGCGGCCCTCGCGGCGACCCTCACCCTCGGCCTCGGGGCCTGCTCGAACGACAAGAGCGACAGCGGCACCGAGGCGGCCCCCTCCGACAGCAAGGGCCCGGGCGCGGCGTCCGGCTCGATCATCGGCGGCACCCCCGTCAAGGGCGGCACCCTCACGGTCCTGACCAACCAGGACTTCGCGCACCTCGACCCGGCCCGCAACTGGGTGGTGCCGCACATGGACTTCGGCACCCGGCTGCTCTACCGGACGCTGACCACCTTCAAGTCCGAGCCCGGCGCGGCCGGCAGCGAGATCGTCCCGGACCTCGCCACCGACCTCGGCAAGTCCGCCGAGGGCGGCAAGGTGTGGACCTTCACCCTCAAGGACGGCCTCAAGTACGAGGACGGCACGCCGATCAAGTCCGCCGACATCAAGTACAACGTCGAGCGGTCCTACTCCCCGGACCTCACCGGCGGCCCCGACTACGCGATCCAGTACCTGGCCGGCGGCGAGAACTACAAGGGCCCGCTGAACGGCGAGCACCTGGCGAGCATCGAGACCCCGGACGACAAGACGATCGTCTTCCACCTGAAGCGCCCGGTCGCCGAGTTCTCCTCCACCGTCTCGCTGCCGACCTTCGCCCCGGTGCCGCAGTCCCAGGAGAAGGGCACCCAGTACGACGCCCGGCCGTTCTCCTCCGGCCCGTACAAGATCGAGACCTACGACCGCGGCAAGCAGCTGGTGCTGGTCCGCAACACCAACTGGGACCCGGCCACCGACACCGTCCGCAAGGCGTACCCGGACAAGGTCGTCGTCACCCAGGGCATCAAGGGCGGCCAGGCCGACGACCGGATCATCGCCAGCGACGGCGCCGACGCCAACGCGATCAACATGCCGTGGATGCAGCACGAGACCGTCGCCAAGGTGCTGCCCAAGCCGGACGTCAAGTCCCGGATGGCCGCCGAGGTCACCGGCTGCACCGACATGCTGTACCTGAACACCGCCAAGGCCCCCTTCGACGACCCGAAGGTGCGCGAGGCGATGATGTGGGCGGTCGACCGCGACGCGCAGGTGACGGCCTTCGGCGGCCCGGCGATGGCCGACGTGGCGACCTCCTACCTGCCGCCCTCGCTGACCGCCGGCGTCAAGTCCGACCCGCTGAAGATCCCGGCCACCGGGGACCAGGAGAAGGCCAAGAAGCTGCTCCAGGAGGCCGGCAAGACCGACCTCAAGGTCTCGCTCACCGTCTCGCTCGGCGACAAGACCCGCGCCGAGGCGATCCAGCAGTCGCTGTCCAAGGCCGGCGTCCAGGTCACCATCAACACCACCGACCCGTCCGCCTTCGCCGACACCATCGGCGACACCAAGAACGCCCCCGAACTCACCATCAACGGCTGGTGTCCCGACTACCCCTCCGGTGCGACCTTCCTGCCGTTCCAGTTCGACGGCCGCACCATCAAGGAGAAGGGCAACCAGGGCAACTTCAGCCAGTTCAAGGACCAGGCCACGATGGACCGGATGGACCAGATCGCGGCCATGACGGACGTCGGCGAGGCCGACAAGGCCTGGCAGCAGCTGGACCAGGACCTGGCGAAGAAGGCCCCGGCCGTCCCGCTGATCTGGCAGCGCCGCCCCCTGCTGGTCGGCTCCAACGTGGCCGGCGCGTTCGGCAACCAGGGCTACGCCGGCATGCTCGACCTGGGTGCCATCGGCCTCAAGGACCCCGCCAAGGGCAAGTGAGGGGCCGGCAGCGATGAGTACCACCACTGAGCCTCCCGTCGTGGCCGACGCCACGGCGGGGGGCACCAAGAAGAGTGCCGGGCGCGGGCCCTGGCGGCTGGTCTGGGACCAGCTGTGGGCCAAGGGCTCGGCCCGGTTCGGACTGATCACCGTCGGCGTGCTGCTGCTGGCCGCCGCGCTGGCCGGCCCGCTCAGCGCGCTCGGCGGCTGGACCCCCGAGGAGTTCGACAAGCGCGCCATCGACCCGTACCTGGGCGGCGTGCCCCGGGGCGACTTCGGCGGCATCAGCGCCCGGCACTGGCTCGGCGTCGAGCCGGGCACCGGCCGCGACCTGTTCGCCCGGGTGCTGCACGGCGGGCAGGTCTCCCTGCTGATCGCGTTCACCGCGACCGCCGTCGTCGTGCTCGCCGGCACCCTGGCCGGCATCGCGGCGGGCTACTTCGGAGGCCGCGTCGACACCCTGCTGTCCCGGCTGATGGACCTCACGATGTCCTTCCCGTCGCTGATCTTCATGATCGCGATGATGTCGGTGGCCAAGGACGTCAACCGGATCCTGCTGATCACCCTGGTGATCGGGCTGTTCACCTGGCCCGGCATCGCCCGGGTGGTGCGCGGCCAGACCCTCTCGCTCAAGCACCGCGAGTACGTCGAGGCCGCCAAGGTCGGCGGGGCGCGCTCCTGGCGCATCCTCACCCGCGAGATCCTGCCGAACGTCTCCGGCCCGATCATCGCCTACACCACCCTGCTCATCCCCGGCATGATCGCCACCGAGGCCGCGCTCAGCTACCTCGGCGTGGGGGTCCGCCCGCCGACGGCGTCCTGGGGCCAGATGATCGCCGAGAGCATCGTGCACTACGAGACCGACCCGACCTACTTCCTGATCCCGACCGCCTTCCTGTTCGTCGCCGTGCTCGCCTTCACCCTGCTCGGCGACGCGCTGCGCGACATCCTCGACCCCCGGGGAGGCCGGTCGTGATCCTCTACCTCGGCCGCCGGCTGCTCGGCGTGGTGGGCATCCTGCTCGCCATCTGCGCCATCACCTTCACCATCTTCTACCTGCTGCCCAACGACCCGGCCGCGGCCGCCTGCGGCAAGACCTGCAGCCCCGAGCGGCTCGCCGACGTCAAGGCCGCGATGGGCCTGGACAAGCCGGTCTGGGACCAGTTCCTCGCCTACCTCGGCGGCATCTTCGCCGGCCGCGACTACGGCTCCGGCCCCAGCGCGGTGCACTGCGGCTTCCCCTGCCTCGGCTACTCCTACGAGTACGGGCTGCCGGTCTGGGACCTGCTCACCGACCGCCTTCCGGTCTCCATCTCGCTGGCCCTCGGCGCGGCCGTGCTCTGGCTGGTCCTCGGCCTCGGCGCGGGCGTCACCTCGGCGCTGCGCAAGGGCAGGCCGATCGACAAGACGCTGATGGTGCTGTCCGTCGGCACCGCCTCGCTGCCGGTCTACTTCACCTCGATCATGCTGATCTGGGGCGTCGTCAGGACGGCCGGCCTGCTGCCCTACCCCTCGTACCACAAGTTCACCGAGAACCCCCTGGAGTGGGGCTCCAACCTGCTGCTGCCGTGGATCGCGCTGGCCCTGCTGTACGCCGCCATGTACGCCCGGCAGAGCCGCAACTCGATGATCGAGGCGATGGCCGAACCGTACATCCGCACCGCCCGGGCCAAGGGCCTGCCGCCGCTGACGGTCACCGTCAAGCACGGGCTGCGCTCCGGGATGACGCCGATCCTGACCATCTTCGGGATGGACCTCGGCGGCCTGCTGGCCGGCGCGGTGATCACCGAGTCGATCTTCGGTCTGCCCGGTGTGGGCCGGCTGTTCTACGACGGCCTGGGCCGCTCCGACCAGCCCGTCATCCTCGGCGTCACCCTGCTCGCGGCCTTCTTCATCGTCGCGGCGAACCTGCTGGTCGACCTGCTCTACGCGTTCGTCGACCCGAGAGTGAGGTACTGATGACCGGACTGTTGGAGGTCGAGGACCTCAAGGTCGCCTTCGACACCCCGCGCGGCACCGTCCGGGCGGTGGACGGGATCTCCTTCACCGTCGAGGCCGGGCGCACGCTCGGGCTGGTCGGCGAGTCGGGCAGCGGCAAGTCCGTCACCTCGCTCGCCGTCATGGGCCTGCACCGCGGCGCGGCCGTCACCGGCTCGATCCGGCTGAACGGCCAGGAGCTGAACGGGCTCGGGGAGAAGGAACTGGGCACCGTCCGGGGCCGCCGGATCGCGATGATCTTCCAGGACCCGCTGTCCAGCCTGCACCCCTTCTACACGGTCGGCGAGCAGATCGCCGAGCACTACCGGGTGCACTTCAAGGCGAACCGCAAGGCCGGGAAGGCCAAGGCGGTGGAGATGCTGGCCGAGGTCGGCATCCCGGAGCCGTCCCGCCGGGTCGACGAGTACCCGCACCAGTTCTCCGGCGGCATGCGCCAGCGCGTCATGATCGCCATGGCGCTCGCCTGCGAGCCCGAGCTGCTGATCGCCGACGAGCCCACCACGGCTCTCGACGTCACGGTCCAGGCGCAGATCCTCGACCTGATCGCCCGGATCCAGCAGGAGCGCGGCCTCGGCGTCGTGATGATCACCCACGACCTGGGCGTGGTCGCCCGGGTCGCCCACGAGGTGCTGGTGATGTACGGCGGCCGGGCCGCCGAACAGGCCCCGGTGGACCGGCTGTTCAGCCAGCCCGCGCACCCGTACACGCGCGGCCTGCTGGACTCGCTGCCGCGCCTGGACGACACCGACGACGCCCCGCTGCGGGCCATCCCCGGCAGCCCGCCGTCGCTGATCGCCCCCGCCCCCGGCTGCTCCTTCGCCCCGCGCTGCGCCCGCACCACCGCGGCGTCCGCCGAGGAGCACGCCCGCTGTCTGGCCGAGCGCCCCGTGCTCGACCGGCTCGCCGCCGGCCACCAGGCCGCCTGCCACCTGCCGCTGGTGCCGGAAGGGGTGCTGTGATGACCACGCCGTCGACGAAGGGCGCGGCCGGGCCGCTGCTCTCGGTACGGGACCTGGTGAAGACCTTCCCCGGCCGGCGCGGCCGCACAGGCCGGCCCGGGGCACCGATCCGGGCGGTGGACGGGGTGAGCTTCGACGTCGGCGCGGGCGAGACCCTCGGCCTGGTCGGCGAGTCCGGCTGCGGCAAGTCCACCACCGGGCGGATGATCGTCCGGCTGCTCGACCCGACCTCGGGCACCGTCACCTTCGACGGCACCGAGATCGGCGGGCTCTCCCAGGCCCAGCTGCGGCCGCACCGGCGCGACCTCCAGATGGTCTTCCAGGACCCGTACTCCTCGCTCAACCCCCGGCAGACGGTCGCCCGGATCATCTCCGAGCCGCTGCTGGTCCAGGGCCGGAGCTCGACGGACGCGCGCAAGCGGGCCGCCGAGCTGATGGAGCTGGTCGGGCTGATCCCCGAGCACCTGGACCGCTACCCGCACGAGTTCTCCGGCGGCCAGGCCCAGCGCATCGGCATCGCCCGCTCGCTGGCCACCTCGCCCCGGCTGGTGATCGCCGACGAGCCGGTCTCCGCGCTGGACGTCTCCATCCAGGCCCAGGTGGTCAACCTGATGGAGCGGCTCCAGCAGGAGCTGGGGCTGGCGTACGTGTTCATCGCGCACGACCTCTCGGTGGTCAAGCGGGTCTGCGACCGGGTCGCGGTGATGTACCTGGGCCGGATCGTGGAGATCGGCGACAAGGCCGAGGTGTACGGCAACCCCGCGCACCCGTACACCAGGGCGCTGCTGTCCGCCGTCCCGCTGCCGGACCCGCAGGCGGAGCGCGAACGGGAGCGGATCGTGCTGCTCGGCGACCCGCCGAGCCCGGCCGACCCGCCGCCCGGCTGCACCTTCCACCCGCGCTGCCCCAAGGCCCAGGACCTCTGCCGCACCGAGCGGCCGCTGCTGAGGATCGCCGGGCCCGGCGAGCGGCAGGCGGCCTGCCACTTCCCGGAGGCCTGAGGCCGCACAAGCCCCCGGTCGGACGCGGCGGGGAACCCTGCGAGGGCCGCGTCCGGCCGGGTTCCACCCCTTTCCCCGCCCATCTTTCGACGGTTTCCCGCCCACCTTTCGAGAGTTTCCCGGCTCACTCCCCGACGGGCAGCAGGCCTTCCTCCGGCAGCAGCCGGCGCGGGCCCGGGCCCTCGGCGGCCAGCTCGTCCCCCGGGTTGAGCACCCGGCAGCGGCGCAGCGACACGCAACCGCAGCCGATGCAGCCGGTCAGCTCCTCCTCCAGCCGCTCCAGCTCGGCCCGGCGGGCGCGCAGCTGCTCGGCCCAGCGCAGGGAGATCCGCTCCCAGTCGTGCTTGCCGGGCATCCGGTCCTCGGGCAGGCCGGTGAACACCTCGGCGACCTCGGAGAGCGGGATGCCGAGTCGCTTGGCGACCAGGATGAGCGAGATCCGGCGCAGCACGTGCCGCCGGTAGCGCCGCTGGTTGCCCGACGTGCGTTCGGCGGAGATCAGCCCCTGGTCCTCGTAGAAGCGCACCGCCGAGGTGGCGATCCCGGCCCGGCGGGCCACCTCGCCGACACTCAGCAGATCGACCGGCGCGGTGGTCATGGCGGCTCCTTGACTTCAAGTTCTCTTGAAGTCCTAGCGTACCGGACGTGAACGAATCCGCTGCCGTCGAGAACGACACCACCGCTGCCCAGCTGGACAGTTGCCCGTCGGAGTCGCCATCCGCGGGGGCCTCCGGCGGGTGGCGCGAACTCTTCTCCCGCCGCTACGCCGCCCCCGCCTCGATCCTGGCCGGCGGCGTCGCGCTGTACGCGATGAACCTCTACTTCACCGCCGCCCTGATGCCCTCGATCGTCGCCGGCATCGGCGGCGAGCGGTACTACGCGTGGGTGGCCACCGGCTTCCTGATGGCCGCCGTCATCGCCTCGATGCTGGTCAGCCGGCTGCTGGACCGCCTCGGCGCCGCCCGGGCCTACGTGCTGGGCTTCCTGGTCTTCGGCGCGGGAGCGGTGGTCAACGCGCTCAGCCCGTCGATGGCGGCGCTGATCGTCGGCCGGGTGGTGCAGGGCCTCGGGGGCGGCCTGGTGGCCGGGCTCGGCTACGCCGTGATCCGCACCGCCCTGCCGGAGCGACTATGGACCCGCGCGGCCGGACTGGTCTCCGCGATGTGGGGCGTCGGCACCCTGGTCGGACCGTCGCTGGGCGGGCTCTTCGCCCAGCTCGGCGCCTGGCGCGGGGCGTACGTCCTGCTGCTGGTCGCCGCGCTGGTGCTGGCGGTGCTGGCCCGTCGGGTGCTGCCCGGGCGCTCCGGCGCGGGGCACGGCAGCGGCCCAGTGCCACTGCCGTCGCTGCTGCTGCTCACCCTGGCGGCGGCCGCCTTCAGCGTCAGCTCGACGGTGCCGAGCGGCTGGCCGACCGCCCTGTGCCTGCTCGCCGGACTGGCGCTGCTGGCGGGCTTCGTGGCAGTCGAGCGGCGCGCGGCGGCCACGGTGCTGCCGCAGCAGACCTACCGGCCCGGCAACCCGCTGAAGTGGCTCTACCTGACCGTCGCGGTGCTCTGCGCGGGCGTGGTGACGGAGAACTTCATCCCGCTGTTCGGCCAGCAGCTGGGCGGCCTCTCCCCGCTGGTGGCCGGCTTCCTCGGCGCCACCACCTCGGCGGGCTGGACCACCGCCCAGCTGTTCAGCGTCGGCATCGAGTCGGCCCGCGGCCGGGCCCTGGCGATCCGCACCGCCCCGCTGGTGCTGGTCGGCGGCCTGCTGCTCTACGGGCTGTCGCAGACCGGGCACGCCTCCGGCCCCAGGGTGCTGCTCTGGGCGGTGGCGCTGTTCGGCGCCGGCACCGGGATCGGGCTGGCCTTCCCGCACCTGAGCGTGGCCGCGATGCGCAGCAGCGGTGACCCGGCGGAGGGCGGCAAGGCGGCCGCGGCGATCAACACCACCCAGCTGATCGCCTTCTCGGTGACCTCGGCGCTGGCCGGCACCCTGGTGAACCTGGGCGGGGTCAGCCCGGTCGACTCGGCCCGGTACATGACCCTCGGGATCGCCGCGATCACCGCCCTCGGGGTGGTCACCGCGGCGCGCACCGCCCGCGCGCTGGGGAAGTGAGCCCCGCGCCACAGAGGAAGTGAGCCCCGCACCACACCTGAGCAGGCCCCGGATCCCTTTTCGTCGGGGGGATCCGGGGCCCTTCGTCACGGCGGTGCGGGGTTCTTCGTCACGGCCGGTGCGGGCCTCAGGAGGCCGGGCCCACCCGGACGGTGGTGATCTTCCCGCCCTGGGACTCCCGGACGACCTCGATCCTGGTGTTGGTGTCCGGCACCTTCACCGTCAGCTGCGGCGTGGCCGGGTCGCCGTACACCCCGGTGTGGTCGTTGAACACCGGGACGGCCGGCTTGGCCGGGACGCGCACCGCGACGCCGCCCTTGTGCAGGGTGAACGGCGTGGTCGGCTTGAGCGAGAAGGGCGCGTCGTAGGTCTGCGCCCGCCCGTTGACCAGCGTCCCGTCGGCGAAGCGGACCGGCGCCGGGCGGGCGTCGATCGGCAGGATCAGCCCGCCGCCGGGGTGGTCCTTGGTGTTGTTGTCACCGTACGAGGTGTCCCACAGCCAGATCAGGACGCCCTCCTGGTACGGGTAGTTGTCCACCACGTTGGCCTTGCCCGCGACCCCGCTGTAGCCGAAGTTGTACGGGCCGGCCTTCAGGAACGCCCCGTAACCGGTGTAGCGGCGGTTCTCGGCGAGGTACGCGCGCGGGTGCTGCTTGACGGCGGCGCGGCCGGTGATGACCGTGAAGCCGTTGGCCGTCCAGCCGTCGGTGCCGTTCTCGGCGCCGTCGGCGAACAGGACGGCGGTGCCGGCGGTGGCCTTCACGGCGTCCACCAGCACGCCCCGGCCGTGGGTGTTGCCGTCCGAGGTGGCGTGGAAGCGCAGCCGGACCTGCTGGCCGAGGTAACCGTCCAGCGGGATGTGCAGCTGCTTGTAGCCGCCGGAAGTGCCGCTCAGCCCGGGGGTGTTGGCGCTGGTGTTGCCGATCGGGGCGCCGTCCACGGTGCCGCCGAGGGCGGTCCAGTGCTTGCCCTGGTCGGTGGAGGCCTCGACGGTCAGGAAGTCGTAGTCCTGCTCGGTGTCGTACCAGACCGCCGCGTCCAGGGCGGCCGGGCCGGCGGCGGTGCGCAGGTCGACGTCCCGGGCGAGGGAGTTGTCGAGGTTGTCGCCGGTGTCGCTCCACCACTGCCGGCCGCCCTCGTACGGGTCGGCGAGGTCGGTGCTGGTGGTGCCGTCCGGCAGGTGGACGAGGACCGCCTGGGCCTGGTCGGTGTTGTAGCTGCTCACCCCGAGGGCGTGGGTGGAGCGGGTGGCGGCCTGCGCCTCGTCGTAGTCGAGCCAGCCGAACTGGAGCTTGCTCCAGGCGTCGAGGTCACCGGGGTAGCCGCCGGTGGTGTTCGGGCCCTTGCCCAGGTACGAGCCGGAGGACATCAGCGACCAGAAGTTGACGCTGTTGTCGCCGCCGCTGGTGCTGTACAGGTCGGGCAGGCCGAGGTTGTGGCCGTACTCGTGGGCGAACAGGCCGACACCGCTGTTCTCGCCGCCCTGGACGTAGTCGTAGACGTAGAGGCCGGTGTCGCCGACCGGGGCGCCGCCGATCTTGTTGCCCTCCGGGCCGGTCTGCCCGGTCGCGTCCGGGAAGGTCCAGCTGCGGTGCGCCCACAGCGCGTCGGCGCCCTGGGCGCCGCCGCCCCAGGTCTCGTCCACGCCCGCGTGCACCACGACGACGTTGTCCAGGTAGCCGTCCGGCTGGTTGAACTCGCCGTCCTTGTCGTGGTCGTAGCGGTCGTAGACGTCGTACTGGGCGAGCTGCGCCTTGACGTCGGCGGCGGAGCGGCCCTTGGCGATCTCGCCGTCGTACCAGGCCTTGACGGCGTCCCGGATGAACTCCTGCCCCTGGGTCCAGGCGCCGGAGCCCTGCGGGCCCTTGTTGCTGCCGTAGCGGGCCTCGTTGTACGGGACGGTGACCCAGTCGCTGACGGTGCCCTCGACGTCGTACCGGCCGGAGGACTGGGTGCGGTAGTAGTTGCGCATCGACACGGCGCCGGGCGTGTCGTCGAAGAACATCTTCTGGTAGTACGCGCGGTCGAAGTCCGCCGACCACAGGGTGTGGTTGTCGTCCTTGCCGGGCTTGGGGATCTGGTTGTGGCGCGGGCCGGGGGTGCCGCCGTAGCGGGGCTGGCCGTTCCACTGGGTGGTGCTGTCCACCTCGTCGCCGAACTGGGCGAGGATCACGAAGACCTTGTCCGTGCGCTGGTGCGCGAGCTGGACGTAGTCGTTGCCGATCTTCACCTTCGCCGGGGCCCGCTTGCCCGCGGCCTTGGCGACGGAGCCCTTGTTGAGCTGTTCCAGGGCCTTGCCGCGCAGGGCCTGGCGCTCGCGTTCCTGCGGGGCCAGCGGTGCGGGTGGGGCCTCGGCGCCCTGGGCGGCGCCCTGTTCGGCGTCGGCCGAGGCCGCGGCGAGGGCGGCGGGGTTCGGGGGTGCGGCCTGGGCGGGGGTGCCCAGCAGGGTGGCCGCTATCGCGCCGGTGGTGAGCGCGGCGGCGAGGGCCGCGGACAGTCTGCGCAACTGACCGGTCCTTTCCGGGGGATGGGGGTCCTTCAGGTCATCAGTCGATGAAGCGCAGGTAATATTTCACATGTGACGGGTCACGTGGAAGGGGTGTGGAGCGAGGTTCGGGGAAGGGCTCGGAACAGGGTGGGGAGCGGGGTTCGGGGCGAGGTTCGGAGCAGGGTTCGGAGCGGGCGAAGGGGCGCCGCGGCCGAAGCCGCGACGCCCCTCAACCTCCTTGCCCTCGGCCGGTGGTGTGCTCCGGCGCGATGGATCACCCCAGGGAGGCCCGCAGGAACGCGAGTTCGGACTGGGCCAGCTGCTCCATCAGCCCGCCCGGGGTCATGTGGGTGGCACCGGGCAGCGGCAGCACGCTGTGCGGGCGGCCGGCCCTGGTGAGCGCCTGGGAGAGCAGCAGGGTGTGCGAGGGGTGGACGTTGTCGTCGGCCAGCCCGTGGATCAGCAGCAGCGGCCTGGTCAGGCCGGGCGCGTCGGGGATCAGGCAGTCGTCGGCGTAGCCCTCGGGGTTGTCCTGCGGCAGGCCGAGGTAGCGCTCGGTGTACGCGGTGTCGTAGAGCCGGAAGTCGGTGGGCGGGGCGCCCGCGCAGGCGGCGTGGAAGACGTCCGGGCGGCGCAGCACGGCGAGCGCCGCGAAGTAGCCGCCGTACGACCAGCCGCGCACGCCGACCCGGCCGAGGTCGAGGTCCGGGTGCCGCTCGGCGAGCGCGTGCAGGGCGTCGACCTGGTCGTCCAGCGCCACCTGGGACATCCGGCGGAAGATGGTGCGGGTGAAGGCGGGGGAGATGAACGGGGTGCCGCCGTTGTCGACGGTGACCACCGCGAAGCCCTGGTCGGCCCACCACTGCTTGAGCTGCCAGCGGCGCGGCTCGTTGGCCACCGCCTGGTAGCCGGGCCCGCCGTAGACGTCCAGCAGCACGGGCAGCCGCCGGCCCGGGACGTGGTCGCGCGGGTAGACCACGGCGCCGGGCAGGGCGCGTTCGGTGACCCGGGCGAGCAGCGGCTCCACCCGGTACGGCAGCGGGGCGCTGTGGTCGGTGAGCGGCAGCTCGCGGCCGTCGCGGACGACGACGCGGCGCACGCCCTCCGGGGTGGCCGAGGTGAGCAGCAGGGTGTCGCCGGCGGCGAGGGCCGCGTGCAGGCCGGGGCCGGAGGTGAGCCGCTCGGGTGCGCCGCCGTCCGGGTCGATCAGGTGGACGTACTGGTCGAAGGGGTCGCCCTCGCCGGTCTCGCAGAGCAGCCGGCCGTCCAGTCGGCCGACGACCCGGCGGATCTGCAGGCCGGTGGTGTCCAGCGGCTTGCCGTCCAGCGCGAGGCCGCGGGCCTGCGGGGTGTCGTGGACGGTGAGCAGCCGGCCGTCGGTCAGCCGGGCCGGGGTGCCGGGCAGGTCGTCCACCCAGAACTCGTCGGTGGTGCGGGAGAGTTCGGTGATCGTGCCGGTGGCCGGGTCGGCGCTCAGCAGCAGCACGTTCTGCTGGAGGCGGTCGGCGACGGTCAGCAGCACCTCGTCGTCGGAGGCCCAGGAGGCGGCGCAGACGTACGGGAACTCCCAGGCGTCCCAGTGGATCCGCACCCGGGTGCCGTCGAGGCCGAGCACCCAGAGCTGGACGATCGCGTTGGGGCCGCCGGCCTGCGGGTAGGCGAAGTCCTCGGGCGCCTCGCCGGGGTGCGCCGGGTCGGCGAAGTGGCGCCGGGGGACGCCGGATTCGTCCACCCGGGCGGCCAGCAGCGCGCCACCGTCCGGTCGCCACCAGTGGCCCCGGGCGCGGCCGAGCTCCTCGGCGGCGGCGAACTCGGCGACGCCCCAGCGGGCGCCGTCGGCGGGGGAGAGCGGCTCGAGGGCGGGGGTGACGTACAGGGCGTCGTCGGCGACGTAGGCGACGCGCTGTCCGATGGCGTCCGGCCGGGGGTCGAACGCGGGCCCGGCGACGGGGAGTTCGTCGCTGGTGCCGGTGGTGGTGTCGGTGCGGAACAGCCGGCCGTCCAGGGTGAAGACGGCGGTGGCGAGGTCGGCGGTGGCGGCGTACGTGCCGATGCCGGCGGCGACCAGCCGGGTGCGCTCGCGCAGCCGGCGCTCGACGACGGGCAGGTCGTCGCGCCGGCCGGTGCGGCCGGGCAGCAGCGCGGCCGGGTCGGCGACCAGCCGCTCCTCGCCGGTGGTGGTGTCGAGCAGGTGGAGGCGGTCGACCGGATCCTCCGGACCGCTGGAGCGCAGCAGCAGCAGCAGCCGGGTACCGTCCTCCGCGAAGGTGTACGCGCGCGGGGCACCGAAGGTGAACCGGCCGGTTCGGGCGCTGAGGGCAAGGAAGGCGTCGGTGATGGTCACGGCCCGATGGTGGTCGCGAGGTGCGTACTCCGACCAGTAGTCTGTCATGTGAAATGTCACACATCAGTCCGACGTGCCGGCCACCGGTGCGTCAGCGAGCGGAGGAAACGTGATCGAGGACCTGCGGGCCGCCGAACCCCCGGCCCCCCTGCCCGCCGCCGACGGGCTGTTCAGCGTGTCCACGCGGACCGCGCACCTGAACCACGGCTCGTTCGGCGCCGTGCCCGTCCCGGTGCAGCGGGCGCAGGAACGGCTGCGCACCGAGCACGAGCAGGACCCGGACGGCTTCTTCGCCGACCTCCCGGCCCGGATCGCCGCCGCCCGCGCCCTGCTCGCCGTCGAGCTGGACACCGACCCGGACCGGCTCGCGCTGGTCTCCAACGTCACCGAGGCGGTCGCGATCGCCCTGGACAGCATCCCGTTCGCCCCCGGCGACCGGATCCTGGTCACCGACCACGGCTACGGCGCGGTCACCCGGGCCGCGGCCCGCAAGGCCGCCGAGACCGGCGCCGAGGTGGTGGTCGTCCCGGTGCCGCTGGACGCCCCGGACGAGCAGGCCGTCCGGGAGGCGGTGCTCGCCGCCGTGGACGGACGCACCACCGTCGCGATCCTGGACCAGCTGACCTCGCCCACCGCCCGCCTGGTGGCCGGCCCGGCCCTGCTCGCCGACCTGCGCGCCCGCGGCGTGACCACCGTGGTGGACGGCGCCCACGCGCCCGGCATGCTGCCCGCCCCGGTCGACCCGAACGCCGACTTCTGGTTCGGCAACCTGCACAAGTGGGCCTTCGCCCCGCGCGCCACCGGCGTGCTCGCCGTCCGCCCCGAGTGGACCGGCCGGGTGCGCCCGCTGGCGCTGTCCTGGGAGCACGACAAGGGCTTCCCGGGCAACGTGGAGTGGCGCGGCACCTGCGACTACACCCCCTGGCTGGCCGCCCCGGCCGGCTTCCGGCTGCTGCGCGAGCTCGGCCACGCGGAGGTGGCCGCCCACAACGCCGCCCTCGCCGCGTACGGCCACCGGGCGCTGGCCGAGCGGGCCGGTCTGGCGCCGCTGCCCGCGACGCCCGGGGTGTGGATGCGCGCCGTCCGGCTGCCGGCCGGGTTCGGCGAGACCGAGCCGCAGGTGAAGGCGCTGATGGCCGAGGTGTGGCAGCGGCTCGGCACCCGGATCGCCGTCCGCCCGTGGGCCGGCGGCGGGGTGCTGCGGGTCAGCGCGCAGCTGTACAACCGGCCGGCGGAGTACGAGCGGCTGGCGGACGGGCTGGCGGAGCTGCTGAAGGGCTGAGCCCGCCGAAGGGCCGAGCCGCCGTCCGGGTGAGGACGTTTGCGACCATGGATCCGAGAGGAGCGATTCCGGGGGCGACCTCGTCGCACGGAAAAACGGTGCTATCGATGTCAGTCCTCCCGGGTAACCTCTCGCTGAGATGCGAGATCACACCAACCACACCCGGACGGCGATGAACACCCCCGATCCCGAGCCCCAGGACGACCAGGAGCTCAGCCCCGCCGAGGCGTACGCGGCCAGCCGTCGACGGGCCCAGGAGCAGGCCACCGCCCTGTACGGCTTCCAGCAGCTGTACGACTTCCCGCTGGACGACTTCCAGCTGGAGGCCTGCGAGACGCTGGAGGCCGGATCCGGCGTCCTGGTCGCCGCCCCCACCGGCTCCGGGAAGACCATCGTCGGCGAGTTCGCCGTGCACCTGGCCCTGGCCGCGGGCCGCAAGTGCTTCTACACCACGCCGATCAAGGCGCTCTCCAACCAGAAGTACGGGGACCTGGTCAAGCGCTACGGCGCCGCCAAGGTCGGCCTGCTCACCGGCGACAACACCGTCAACGGCGACGCACCCGTGGTGGTGATGACCACCGAGGTGCTGCGCAACATGCTCTACGCGGGCTCCAGCACCCTCGACGGCCTCGGCTACGTCGTGATGGACGAGGTGCACTACCTCGCCGACCGCCTCCGCGGCGCCGTCTGGGAGGAGGTCATCATCCACCTCCCCGAGTCGGTCACCCTCGTCTCGCTCTCCGCGACCGTCTCCAACGCCGAGGAGTTCGGCGACTGGCTGGACACCGTGCGCGGCGGCACCAAGGTGATCGTCTCCGAGACCAGGCCCGTGCCGCTGTGGCAGCACGTGATGGCCGGCAACCGGATGTACGACCTGTTCGCCGACCCCGACCGGGACGGCCGCCCCAAGAACAACCTGAAGAACCCCGGCAAGGCCGTCAACCCCGAACTGGTCCGGCTCGCCCGCTCCGAGCTCGACCGCAACCCGCGCGACCGCTTCGGCCGCGGCCGGGGCCGCTCCATGCCCAACGGCCGCCCCGGCCGGGTCTGGACGCCGGGCCGGGTCGACGTCATCGACCGGCTCGACGCCGAGGGCCTGCTGCCCGCGATCACCTTCATCTTCAGCCGGGCCGGCTGCGAGGCCGCCGTCCAGCAGTGCCTCAGCTCCGGCCTGCGGCTCAACAAGGACTCCGAGCGCGCCCAGGTCCGGGCGATCGTCGAGGAGCGCTGCGCCGACATCCCCGACGAGGACCTGCACGTCCTCGGCTACTTCGAGTGGCTGGACGGGCTGGAGCGCGGCATCGCCGCCCACCACGCCGGGATGCTGCCCCGGTTCAAGGAAGTGGTCGAGGAGCTCTTCGTGAAGGGCCTGGTCAAGGCCGTCTTCGCGACCGAGACCCTGGCGCTCGGCATCAACATGCCCGCCCGCTCGGTGGTCATGGAGAAGCTGGTCAAGTGGAACGGCGAGACCCACGCCGACATCACCCCCGGCGAGTACACCCAGCTCACCGGCCGGGCCGGGCGGCGCGGCATCGACGTCGAGGGCCACGCCGTGGTGCTCTGGCAGCGCAGCCTCGACCCGGAGGCGCTGGCCGGCCTGGCCGGCACCCGCACCTACCCGCTGAAGTCCTCGTTCCGGCCCTCGTACAACATGGCCGTCAACCTGGTCTCCCAGTTCGGCCGGCACCGCTCGCGCGAGCTGCTGGAGACCTCCTTCGCCCAGTTCCAGGCGGACCGCTCGGTGGTCGGCATCGCCCGTCAGGTGCAGCGCAACGAGGAGGGGCTGGACGGCTACCGCGAGTCGATGACCTGCCACCTCGGCGACTTCGACGAGTACATGGAGCTGCGCCGCCGGCTCAAGGACCGCGAGAACGAGCTGGCCCGCGAGGGCAGCAGCCAGCGGCGCGCGGCCGCCGTCGAATCCATCGAGCAGCTCAAGCCGGGCGACGTCATCCACGTGCCCACCGGCAAGTTCGCCGGCCTCGCCCTGGTCCTCGACCCGGGCCTGCCGCCGGTCAACCGCTCCGGCCGGGGCGGCCCGCGCCACCCCGACTTCCAGGACGGCCCGCGCCCGGTGGTGCTCACCGCCGAGCGGCAGGTCAAGCGGCTCGCCATGATCGACTTCCCGCACCCGGTCGTCGCGATCGAACGGCTGCGCATCCCCAAGTCCTTCAACCCGCGCAGCCCGCAGTCCCGGCGCGACCTCGCCTCGGCCCTGCGCACCAAGGCCGGCCACCTGGAGCCCGAGCGGTTCCGGCGCGGCCGCGCGGCCGCCGCCGACGACCCGGAGATCACCCGGCTGCGCACCGAACTGCGCCAGCACCCCTGCCACGGCTGCTCCGACCGCGAGGACCACGCCCGCTGGTCCGAGCGCTACCACCGGCTGCACCGCGACACCGAACTGCTGGAACGCCGGATGCGCTCGCGCACCCACACCATCGCCCGCACCTTCGACCGGGTCTGCGCGCTGCTCACCGACCTCGGCTACCTGAGCGGCGACACCGTCACCGACGACGGCAAGCGGCTCGGCCGGCTGTACGGCGAGCTCGACCTGCTCGCCTCCGAGTGCATCCGCGAGGGCGTCTGGAGCGGCCTGGCCGCCGCCGAACTCGCCGCCTGCGCCTCGGCGCTGGTGTACGAGGCCCGCCAGTCCGACGACGCCGGCGCCCCCCGGGTGCCGGAGGGCGCGGCCAAGGAGGCGCTCGGCAAGATGGTCCGGATCTGGGGCCACCTGGACGCCCTGGAGGAGCAGCACCGGATCAACACCGCCGAGGGCGTCGGCCAGCGCGAACCCGACCTCGGCTTCGCCTGGGTCGCCTACCGCTGGGCGCTCGGCCACAACCTCGACCAGGTCCTGCGCGACGCCGACATGCCGGCCGGCGACTTCGTCCGCTGGACCAAGCAGCTGATCGACGTCCTCGGCCAGATCCAGGACGCCGCCGGCGAGGACATCGAACTCCGCAGGACCGCCCGCAAGGCCGTCGACAGCCTCCGCCGCGGCATCATCGCCTACTCCTCCGTCGGCTAGCCACCACCCCACCGCAGGGGCCCGCCGCTCACCCGAGCGCGCGGGCCCCTGCGCTTCCCCACGCCCCGCCCCCCACCCCCGTACGGCTTCGGCTTCGCCTCGCCGCTTTTGGCCTTCACGGTGTTGCGCAGGAAGTCGGCCCAGCCGACTTCCTGCGCAGAAGAAATGCCTCTGCCCCCGCCGACGGCAGGGGCAGAGGCATGTTGACGACGAAGGGAGTGGCCGTTGCCGCTTCGGCGGGCCTAAGCGGCAACGGAATGGTGAGAGGCTGCGTAGGAAGTCGATACGGTCGACTTCTCATGGAGAAGGAGAACTCGACTACCGCGCCAAACACCTCTCATGTCATTTCGAGGACCGCCTTCACGATGTGGGGCCCGTGCACCATCAGGTTGTGCAGTGCGCTGACCTGCCGGGCCCCGGCCCACACTCCCGTGGTCGGTACGCCGAACTGCCGCAGTTCGACCCGTCCAGCCGTGAACAGGTCCGGCTCGATGTACGTGGTGCCGCCCGTGCCGCACAGGTACGTATCCGCGCCGACTGCCCGACACAGGTTCACGAGACGCTGCGTCCGTCCGGAGCCGACGGACAGGGTGCTGCTGCGTACCGTCGCTCCTGACCAGCCGAGGAAACGGAGTAGCAGCAGGGTGGATGCTTCGGCGACCTCCGCCATCCGGTCGGTACTCCTGAAGAGCGGCAGGAGCCCCTGTAGGTCCGCCGCCAACCGTGGCCAGAAGGGACTGTCCCCGTAATGCCGGCGAAGGACGTGTTCCACCCGGCGGACGCTGCGCGGGATTTCGACGAGGCGGGCGTCGCGGATCAGTGTTGCCCTTCCGGCCGGAAGGTGCGTGGGGACGGACAGCCACCGGGTTGGGCCGCTACCGTCGATCGGCCCCAGCCGGGCCCGGTGCTGGTAGTCACGACGGTTGAACTGGACATCATCGAGGACCACCCAGACGTCCGCGGCAGCCAGCTTCGCCACGGTGGACAGTCGGGGGAGGAAGTTGGGTTGGTGGACAGCGCACACCAGCCCGGAGGGCGGCGCCGCGTCAGCTGAGGATCTTGCTGTCGAATCCGTCGGCCAGAAGCCGCTGGTACGCATCATGAACCGTCTCCGGAACATCCTGGGCGACGGCGAACCCGCGCCTCGGGTACTCGACCACCCGCTGGAGGTCGCCCACGAGGCTGTCGATCACGAGCTTGTCGTCGCCGACGCTTTTCACGTAGTCGTTCAGGTTCATCGGGGCCGAGGCGCACACCACCTCGACCTCCGGCCACACCTTGCGGCACGTCGCGAACGCCCGGCGCTCCATGTACGGCATGCTCACGAGCAGTACCGACCGTGCCTCTACCCCGGCGGCCTCCAGGACCTCACGGGAGAACTGGATGTTCTGCCCGGTGTTGCGGGCGCGGGGCTCCTGATGGATCGCATGCTCGGGGACCCCGAGGGCGGTGGCGTGCTCGGTGAAGTGCACGGCCTCACCTCGGGGGAAGAGCTCCGGCCGGGACGGGTTCGGCCCGCCCGTGAACACGATCTTCTGCGCCAGGCCGTCCAAGTACAGGGCTGCTGCCTCGGCCGCCACTCCGAGGTCATGGCAGCCCAGACCGATCGCCACATCGCACGGCCGCCGCTCGTGCCCCATCTGGTGGTATTCCCAGATCAGCGTGGCGTCCGCCCACTGCCGGTCGGTGATCTCGCACTGCTGAGTGTCCGCCACGTTCTTCTCCCACTCACTGAAGGCACCGTGCCCGCTGGAATCCAGACCGGATGCCTCGGATGCTCCTTCGCTGGTGGGTCATACCGTACTTGTCCGCCATCACCTCGGCCCTGTCCAGCAGAGCGAGCCCCTCCCCGGCAGTCGCGTGGTCGGTCAGCAGGATGTGGCCGTGCGCAGTGGTCAGCCGTACCTCCTGCATGGGCGCCGAACCGTTGGTGTTCGTCCTCGCCACTTCGATCAACCGGACCGCCTCCCCGAGATTCCCCGCACCGCGGTGCGCGAGCGCGAGCTTCTGGTTGCCCGTCGCCCAGTCCTCAGCCTCACCGAGGTTCTCGAACACCCGGATCGCCGACTCGGTGATGCCGATGGCCTGTTCGTGCTCGCCCTGCTTGTCGAGCGAGGTTCCCACCCACAGGGCCGCCCGAGTCCGGTCCCGTGCGCTGAGGCGAACGTCACCGGAAAGGTCCGAGTATCGGTCCGCCGCGGCCGAGAGCTGTCCGGACATCTCCGTCACCACGGCCAACGCCAGGTCCAACTGAGCCGTCCGCCGGGGGATGTCGAGCTGGGTGTACAACAATCGGGCCTTGGCGTATGAGGCCGACGCCGACAGCGGGCCGAGCAGTGCACCCTGATCACGGCGGAGGTCGCCCACCAGGGCCGTCGAGCGGGCCAACAGGTAGAGGCCGCGGTCGTCGAGTTCGGCTGTCGGCCAGCGTGACCGCCAACGTTCCAGCAGGACTCCCGCCCACGCGAATTCCTGCCGGGACGCCGCCAGCACCGCCCTCTCGATGTCCTCCGCCCACGACTCGTACTCCCACGCCCGCGGCCCGGCCTGGATCTCCGCGAGTACCGGAGCGCCGACCTGTTGCGCCACCAGTGCCTCGAATCGCATACGAGCATCGGGATCGCACTGGCGCAGCACCGTGTCGAAGATCGCCTGGGTGTCCGGCCTCGGCCTGGTACCCACCCCCAGCTTCTCCCAGTTCGACACCGCGCGGACCGACATGCCCAACTGCGCCGCCCAGTCCCGGACGGACTTGCGGCACGCCATCCGCAGAGCCCTCGCTTCGAGCCCGGTCCACACGATCACTGCCGCCATCGCCATACCTCCCGCTCCGGGGTGCCATCGAAGCACCGCAGGTCGTGGTGGTGCGGCGAAACTGCCACGGAACTGCCACGGCACGCGATTCCGCGACGACGGAGCCTCCCGCAGTCTGGAAGCCGACAACCCCGCTGACCGGAAGGAACCGTCCAGCATGCTCACCGAGCACCTATCGGTCCCACCGCCCGTCGTCATTGGGCTGCTCCGCACAGCGGTCGCTGCGGGGCTACCTCGTCGGCGCGCTCTGACCGGGGTCCTCGACGCCTTCTGCGAGCGGCAGGAACTCCACCTCGTCGGTGTGATCACCGATGAGGGTGCCGAGCCGGACCCCCTCATCGCCGGTATCGATGAGCGGCACGATGTGTACGCCGTCGTGCTGCCCACGATCGCGCACCTCGGCGACCAGGCTGCCGCCACCAGGCGGCGCAAGCACCTTGAGGACGTCGGCATACGCCTCCTGGTCACTCGTGCCTAGAAGGCTTCGATAACGCCGAACTCTTGTGTCAAATCGGTGAGTTCGGCTCTTGCGGCAGCAGTTTTCCTATTTGCCTCCCGGCTCCTGGCGCGGCGATTCCCTGCGAACACGCGATGACCATCACTCGCCACCCCGGCCAGCGGCTCGGGACCACCTCCCCACGTCCAGCCCGGAGGAACATCCATGATCCGCGTCCTGGAGTTCAGTGCCACGGCCACAACCGCGTCTCTCGGCGCGATGCGCAACCGGTTGTCCGAAGAGGTCATGAGAGCCGGCATCGTCCTCGACGAGTCCCGGGCGTACGCGCTCCGCGTGTGCTCGTCGGAGTTCATCGACAACGCGATCAAGCACTCTGCAGGTCAAGCTCTCTACAGGAAAGCCGAGTTGTCGATCGAGGTCGGCGTCGATCGGGAGCGCAGCCGTTTGCGGATCACCGTGACGGACCCGAGCGCGGTCGAATCGGCGATGAACAGCAGCATCGATGACCTCGACGCGACCAGCGGCCGCGGACTGGTGGTCGCCGACGGCTACGCGGACGACATCGGCTGGCACCAGCGGCTCGACTTTCAGGGGCGGCCCACCGGGTGGTCCGTCTGGTTCGAACTCGACGTGGAGCCGCAGACCTTCGGCCAGGCCACCGCCGCTGAGGCGGAAGTGCAGCCGAAGACCGCCGTGCGGCCCCCTGAGCGGTGCCTGAAGGCCGGCTCCGGGCACGCACCCGGGAACGCACCGAGGCCGAACCGACCGGCTCAACGACCCGGGGAACGCACCGCCGTGCCGACGGCCGCGAGCCGACGCCTCCAGGGGCCGGGCCGCCCCGCCTTCCCCGTCTATCCACCTACTCCGTACCCGAGGACTGCGCCGTGAGTGTCGGAACGCGCACCAAGACGCTGCTCAAGACCGTCAGCCCCGCCCGCAGACTGGACATCGCGGCCTCCTACGAGGCCCTGACCCAAGCCTGCGTGGCCACCGGTGACGACCCTGCGAAGGCCGAGCTGGTCAGCGCCAGCCCGAACCACCTGTGGTCGCTCGGCTCGCGCTCATGCGCGCTCGCCATCGTGCACCCGGACCTGGACGAGGCCTGGGCCCTGATCAAGGGTGCGCAGTTCCTCCGGCAGCACCGGCTTCCCGTCACCTCCCCCTACTACACCGACGTCCGCGCCGCCGCCGACGGCCGGGCCGTGACCTTCTGGCAGGACCCCGGCAGGCCCAGTACGGACACCTCCCTGTCCGCCTGGGTCACCGCCCTCACCCACCGCATCGACCCCGCGACAGCCCCGTGGCTGCGGGAACACGACCCGTTCGCCGGCCTGCTGGACGGCCTGGACGACGCCCCGCTGGACGACACCGCCCGCCGCTTCCTGCGCGGGCGCGCGGCTCTGCTGCGCGAGGAATGGGACTACCTGGACTGGCCGACCCCGGACACCGTCGTCCTCGGCGCCCTCGGCATGGTCCCCATCCACGACGACGGCACCCACGTCGGACTCCTGCTGCGCCGCCCCCTCACCTGCGGCCACCGCGAATGGGACCTCGTCGCCGCCCGCTGGCGCTCCGAACTGCTCACCGGCCCCCGCGAGGACCACCGCATGTATGCCGACACCTACCTCTCCTACGAGCGGGAGGACCGGATCCCGGCCCACCCGTACATCGGCGCCTGGTCCGGCTACCAGGTCGTACGCGACGTCGTCGTCCTCACCGCCGTCATGGAGACCGTCCGCCGTGCCCGGCTCGACGAGGCCGCCCGCCGGCAGGCCGCCCACCGCGTCGCGTGCCTGCGCGGCGCGCACCCCGCCCCGTGGGACTGGGGGCCGCGGTGACAGTCCGAACGAGGAAAGGAGTTTCCATGAACCCCCGAGGGCTCTTCATCACCATCGACGGTCTCAGCGCGAGCGGGAAGACCACGGTCGCCCCATTGGTTGCGGCCTTCGTTGACGGCGTCCATCTCACGGACGACACCTTGTCGGCATTCCCCCGCATGCGTGCGGAGGTGGATGCCGCCGGCATCCTGCCGGCGCGGTTCCACTGGTGGATGATGGCCAACCACGTCAAGTCCGAGACCGCCCGAGCGCTCATCGAGACCGGCCGGACGGTGGTGGTCGAGTCCTACTTCCCGCGCACTGTCGCCACGCACAGGGCGATGGGACACGACTGCCTGCCGGAGTATCCGGACGGGGCCCTCGTGCCGGACGTGCCGATCCTCCTGGAAGTGGACGAACGTGTGCGTCGCGAGCGGATTCAACAGCGGGAACTGCAAGGGGCGCTGACCTGCTGGCACCAGCGGGAGGAGCCGAACGTGGCGGAGAGCTCCCGTGTGTACCAGGCGTTCGGACTGCTGCCGGTGGACGGCACCGCCCGTACGCCTGATGAGGTGGCGCGCAGTATCGCCGATACCGTGCGCTCGCATGCTCGTACCGCATCGAGGAAGGCAACTTTCCATGACCGCAATTGAGTTCGAGGCGAAGGTTCTCAACATCGAGCCGGAGGCCATGCGCGTGCTCCTGGCTGAGGCCGGGGCCGAGCACCTGTGTGACCGGTTCCAGCGTCGCTACGTCTACGACATCCCCGGCCGGCCGGGTGCGTGGGTCCGGCTGCGTGACACCGGCACCGACGTCACGCTGTGCGTCAAGGAGATCCACTCCGAAGCGATCGACGGCGTGACCGAAACGGAGACGACCGTCGGTGCCTTCGAAGTGACGAACGCGCTCCTCGGCAAGCTCGGTTGCCAGCCGAAGGCGTACCAGGAGAACCGCCGGTCCTCCTGGAGGCTGGCCGGCGCGGCAGTCGAGATCGACCACTGGCCGCTGATTCCCCCCTATCTGGAGATCGAGGGCGACAGCGCCGAACACGTCCACGCGACCGCCCTCGCGCTCAGGCTCCCTCTGGAGGAGCTGACGAGCGAGAACACGACCAAGGTCTACCGCCGGTACGGGATCGACATCGAGGCGATCCCCCGGCTCACGTTCGAGTGACAGGAGACGAGCCTTGTCAGCTACCCATCGTCCGGCGGTCAGGGTCGTCCGGGACCGGACCATCCGCGTCAAGGTGATCGACGACTGCGGATTGGCCTGCACGTTCTGCCACAACGAGGGAACGCCGGTCACCGCCGACAACCGGGGCCGCACCGCACTGCCCTTCCTTGCAGGCCCGGGCCGGTCCGGGCGTGTGTCGATCTACAGCGAGACGAACGGGGTCGGCTTCCTCGCCGCCAGGATGGCCCCGGACATGGGCTTCCGGCGGGCGGTGCGAACCGTGGCGAGGGCGTTCGATGCCGACGAAGTCCACCTCACGGGAGGGGAGCCCACGCTCCACACGGAGGTACCCGCGCTGGTCGCTGCGCTCACCGGCATGGGGCTGAGTGTCGGAATGACCAGCAACGGGGAGCGCGGCCGACAGGTCATGCCGGAGTGTTCGGTGGCCGGCCTCAACCGGGTCAACGTGTCGGTCTTCGGAACGACCGCCGTAGAACTGCAGGCCGTCCAGTCCGAGCGCTTCAGGACGGCGGGTCTGGCCGAGACGAAGATCCGCGCGGCGGAGCAGACGATCCGTGCCGCGGTCTCCCATGGCGTGAAGGTCTCCGTGAACATCGTCGTTCCCGGCATGGCCCACGTCGGCCGGGTCGTCAACCTGGTCGAGTCGTACGGCCAGTTCGCGGACGTGCGGATGCTCACCAGCATCCAGGACAGACCGGAGTCGGTCGCGGCGGTCTCCGAAGTGCTGGCCCGGGTCGGTGCGGAGCCGGTGCTCCGGACGTTCACCGCCGGGACCTCCGACGAGCGCACCCTCTACCGGGCGCTCGGCAGTCGTGCGGTGTACGTGAAGCGGCTGCTGCCCGTGCGGCTCCCGGACACGTGTGCGTCGTGCTGGTTCAACAATGACACGGACTGTGAGGAGGGCTACTACGGCATCCGCCTCTACCTCACCGACCAGGGGGAGTACATGGTGGGCGTCTGCATCCAACGGATGGACCTCTGCGTTCCCGTGGCGGAGCTGTCGAAGAGCGGGATCGTGGAGGAGGTGCTGGCCTTCAAGGACGCTGAAGTCCGCAGGCTGACGCGCGAGTACGGCGCCGCCGCCTGAGCGGCGGGCTCTGGCGTCGGGGCTTTCGCGGCCTCGCTCGCCCCGGGCGAGGCCGCGACCCGGTGGCGTGGTCAGCCCGTCATCGCCCGGTGTTCGGCCCGGGGGCCGGCGCCGGTGAGGTTGCCGTCGCGCGGGGCCGGGTCGGGCCGGTCCTCCCGTCGGGTGGCGACGGTCAGGCAGGCCGCGATGAGCTCGATGTTCTTGAGGATGTACTGGCCCTCCAGCGTGGGGACGGGCGGGATGCCGTGGACCCACACGTCGTCGGGCAGCAGGACGAGCGTCGCGAACACCCCGGCCATGTGCAGGAAGAACACCGCCAGGACGGCGCGGAGCAGCAGCCCGGTGACCAGGCCGGCGCCGATGAGGACCTCCATGAGGGCCAGTAGCGGCCGCGAGACGTCGGGCGGCACCAGGCCGAAGGTCAGCAGGCTCATGCAGCGCGTGGCGAGGTCCTCGGCGGGGCTGGCGCCGGGGAGGAACTTGAGCACCCCGAACCAGAGGTACACCGCCCCGACGCTGACTCGCAGGACTCCGGGGGCCACCCGCCGGTAGCCGCGGGAGAACTCCTCGGCCCGGCGTCTGCCCGTCCGCACGGCGCGTGCGAGATGCGACTCCATTCGCCCCTCCATCAGATCCCTTTCAGAGTTCTCCGGCACCCAGGAGGACGGGGCACACCGCGGTCGGCGGGATCCGGGTGAGGGGCGGCCCGAAGTACCGACCGTGGCACGGCTCGTCAGGTGCCGGCTCGGAAGGCCGCAGCTTAGCGCCCTGCCGCCGCGGCGGATAGGTTCGGCGCAGCGGGGCCGGTGTGGCGCGGGAAGTCGGCCCGGCCGACTTCCTACGCGCTGGGGCGGGACGGGCCGGCGGCGTCGAGGCGGCGGACGAGTTCGCGCAGGGCGCGCAGTTCGTGGTCGAGGGCTTCGGCGCCGTGGGGGGTGAGGGAGACCCAGGTGCGGGGGCGGCGGCCCGCGTAGCCCTTGGCGACGGTGACCAGGCCGGAGTCCTCGAGGACCTTGAGGTGGCGGGAGAGGTTGCCGTCGGTGAGGCCGAGCTGCTCCTTGAGGAATCCGAACTCGACGCTCTCGGCCTCGCGGGCGATCGCCAGGATGCCGAGCCGGACCCGCTGGTGGACGGTGTCGTCCAGCGCGAGGGTCGGGTGCTGCTCCTCGGCTTCGTCCGCAACGCTCATGGGGTGACCGTACGGGATGCCCGCGGCGTGCGGCGGGCCGCCGTCCACTGCGCCAGACCGGCGGTCAGCAGGACCGCCGCCAGCAGCAGGGCCTTCGGCTGCGGGCCGTCGGCCCAGCCGCCTTCGCCCCGGTCGAGCCACGGAAGCCAGCCGCTCTCCCAGGGTGCCGCGAGGTAGGCGGTGAGCAGGGTCGTGTGGACGAGCCCGGCGCCGGTCACCAGGGGGCTGCGCTCGGTCAGCCCGAGGACGATCAGGCCGATGCCGACCGCGTACCAGGGCGAGGTGTAGGTGTTCGCGAGCACCGACAGGGCGAAGGGCACGCGGGGCGCGAACAGCAGGGCGAGCAGGACGGCGGTGAGCAGGATGCCGACGCCGGCCACGGCGCCGAGCCAGCCGAGGCGGTGCGGGACGATTCCGCGGGCCTCGCCGCGCCGCCGGTACCAGCGGGCCAGCGCCAGCCAGGCGAGCGGGAGCAGCGCGTACCAGACGCCCCAGGCCAGGAAGCGGAGCACGGCGCCGTCGAAGTCGCCGGTTTGGCAGGTGCCGTCCAGTGCGTGCGGCACGCAGAGGTCGATGAGCTCCGAGTAGGCGAAGGACGGGTACGAGGGGACGAATCGTCCGTTGGCGCCGAAGTTGTAGGCCTGGCCGGAGATCGGCACGGCGGCCAGGGCGAGCAGGCCGAACCCGAGCAGCGGCACCCCCGAGCCGCGCAGCCGGGTCCGGGCCCGGGCGCGGAGGCCTTCCGTCTCGGCGAGGAGTCCGGCCGGGTCGTCCCGGTGCGTTGTCGACATGATCCACCCCTTGTCACGCGCATACGCTTTGCTGTGCCATGAACTTTGCATCGCAAAGTGAGCTGCGGTCAAGGGCACTTGGGGCGTTCGGACCCCGGGAACGCCGAGGGCCCGCACGTTCGCGTCGAACGTGCGGGCCCCTTCGCGAGTACGGCGGCTCAGCGGGTGGCGAGGGACTCCAGAAGGCGGTCGAGGGAGGTGCCGAGGCCCCAGCGGGCGGAGAGTTCCTCCAGGGTCATGGGGTAGAGCGGCTCGCGGGGGACGGCCGGGTCGAAGGCCGGCAGGGGGGTGTCGTCGGCGACGCGGACGACCTTGGGGGCGACGTCGAGGTAGGCGGCGCCCTCGACGATGTTGCGGCGGCGGGCCGGGGTGAGCTTGGAGCCGACGTCGAGGGCGGCGGCGCGGATGGCCGCGAGGTCGCCGTACTCGTTGATCAGCTGGGCGGCGGTCTTCTCGCCGATGCCCTTGACGCCGGGCAGGCCGTCCGACGGGTCCCCGCGCAGGGCGGCCATGTCGGCGTACTGGGCGCCGCGCACGCCGTACTTCTCCAGCAGCAGCGCGTCGTCGGTGACCTGGAGGTTGCCCATGCCCTTGACCGGGTAGAGCACGGTGATCCCGCGGGCGTCGTCCACCAGTTGGAAGAGGTCGCGGTCGCCGGTGACGATCTGCACCGGCCCGGCGGCGCGGGCGGTGAGGGTGCCGATCACGTCGTCCGCCTCGTAGCCGGGGGAGCCGACCCGGGCGATGCCGAGCGCGTCCAGCACCTGCTCGATCACCGGGACCTGCGGGGCCAGCGTGTCGGGCACCTCCTCCTCGCCGTCCTCGGCCGCCTCGGCGACCCGGTGGGTCTTGTAGGAGGGAACGAGGTCCACCCTCCACTGGGGGCGCCAGTCGGCGTCCATGCAGGCCACCAGCTGATCGGGCCGGTGGTCGTGGACCAGCCTGGCGATGAAGTCCAGCAGGCCGCGGACGGCGTTGACCGGCTCACCCTGCGGCGAGCGCAGGGTGTCCGGTACGCCGAAGTAGGCCCGGAAGTACAGGCTGGCGGAGTCGAGCAGCATCAGTCGCGGTGCGGTCACGACTCAGCATCATGCCGCACCGCGGTGACGGACGGGTGCGTTGTCAGTGCTCGTGCGGTCCGGCGCGGTGGACCGGTCCGTGGGCGTCGGCGCAGTGTTCGGGGGTGGAGTCGGCCGGGGTGGTGATCTGCAGCAGCGCGCCGGCCTCGTCCTCGCCGACGTGGTCGACCTGGAGGGTGGAGTGGGTGATGCCGTACTCCTTCGAGAGCCGGCGTTGCAGGGAGCGCCGCACCGCGTGGCAGTCGCCGCCGGGGGTGACCAGGATGTGCGCGGACAGGGCGGGCTGGCCGGAGGTGATCTCCCAGATGTGCAGGTCGTGGATCTCCTCGACCAGCGGCTCGGTGACCATCCGGTCGGCCACCGCGTCCGGGTCGACGCCCGCCGGGGCGGCCTCCAGGAAGATCCGCCCGGAGTCCCGGACCAGCGCGACGCCGGCCTTGAGCATCAGCGCGACGACGATCAGCGAGGCGATCGCGTCGGCCCGGGCGAAGCCGGTGGTCAGCACGACCACACCGGCGACGGCGGTGGCGATGAAGGCGTAGAGGTCCGTCAGCACGTGCTGGAAGGCGCCCTCGACGTTCAGCGAGCTGCGGTTGGCCTTGGACATGCACCAGGTGGCGGCGAGGTTGACGACGATCCCGACCAGCGCGGTGATCAGCACCAGTGAGCCGGTGACCTCCGGCGGTTCCAGCAGCCGGGTGATCGCCTCGTAGCCCAGCCAGGCCGACAGCACCAGCAGGGTGACGCCGTTGGCCTGCGCGGAGAGGATCTCGGCGCGCTTGAGGCCGTAGGTGTAGCCGCCCCGGGCCGGGCGGGCGGCGAGCCGCATGGCGATCAGCGCGAGCACGATCGAGGCGGCGTCGGTGAGCATGTGGGCCGCGTCGGAGATCAGCGCCAGGGACTGGGCGGCGAAGCCGACCACGACCTCGCCGGCCATGAAGACGACGATCAGGGCGAGGGCGCTGAGCAGCCAGCGGCGGTCCGCGTCGGCGGCGACGCCGTGCGAGTGGCCGCCGGGACCGTGCGCGTGGCCGCCGTGCCCGTGCCCGCCGTGCCCGCCGTTCCCACCGTGCCCGTGCCCGCCGTTCACGTCCGCATGTGAGTGCGAGGGCGAGTGCTCGTGGTCATGCGCATGATCATCGTGCGAATGCTCGTGCCCGGCCATGGAGGTCCTCTCTGGGCGCACGGGTGGGGAGGGGGGCGCGGCGCGACCGCCCCGCAACGGAAGTGAACCGCAGAATCGACAAAGATCCAAAGGCTGTACTGGTGACCGTTGTCGTTCCCGTCCAGGCGGCCGGACCCGGCGCACTCCGCAGCCGCCGGGCGGGCCGAACTCCCCTGCCGCCATGCCCGGTTGAGCTACCCCAGTGCCAGCGTGTCGAGTGTCGCCGCGGTGGCCGCCCGGGCCAGCGCCCGCATCAGCCGCAGGTCGTCCCCCTGCTCCGGGTGCCACTGCACCCCGAGCGCGAACCCCGGGCCCTCCACCGCCTCCACCGTCCCGTCCGGCGCGTGGGCGCTGACCCGCAGGCCCGCCCCCAGCCGGCCGACGGCCTGGTGGTGGAAGGTCGGCACCTCCAGCTCGCTCTCCGGCAGCAGACCGCCCAGCAGCGTCCCCGGCACCGGCCGCACCGGGTGTGAGCCGTAGTGCCCGGGCGAGCCGCCGTGCACGTCCACCGGCACCACGTCCGGCAGGTGCTGCACCAGTGTTCCGCCGCACACCACGTTCAGGATCTGCATGCCCCGGCAGACCGCCAGCAGCGGCATCCCCGTCGCCAGCGCCGACCGCAGCAGCGCGACCTCCCAGGCGTCCCGCTCCGGCGAGTCCACCTCGGTCGCCGGGTGGGCCGGCTCCCCGTAGTACGCCGGGTCGATGTCCGGCCCGCCCGCGATCACCAGGCCGTCCAGTCGGGCCAGCACCTCCGGCGCGCGCTCCGGGGCGTCCGGCGGCAGCAGGACCGCGATCCCGCCCGAGTCCCGGACCTGCGCGGTGTACCGCTCGGGCAGCAGGGCCACCCGGCGGCCCCGCCAATCGCTCCAACTCGCGTCCACCAGGTAGGTGCTGACGCCGATCAAAGGCCTGCGATCCATGGCGGGCATTCTCCCCCCGGAGTGCCTGATCCCCCGTCAGCCACGCGCGTCGGCGCGCCACGCCTGCCCGACACCCGCCCGGCCTCCGCCCCCCCACCCCGGGCCCCGCCCGACACCGGCCCGCCACTCACCCGCCCTCTTCCGCCCCGCGAGCCGCAGGCCGTACGGTTCGCTGTGACCGCTTGATCTCGAAGAGTGATCGAGGAGGAGGGTTCGGCCATGTCCGAAACGTCCGCACAGGCCGCCGCGGGTTCGGCGCCCCGGCCGCCGCTGACCCTGGACGGGCTGCGCACCCTGGTGGACGCCGGTGAGGTGCACACCGTCGCGCTCGCCTTCACCGACATGCAGGGCCGCCTCCAGGGCAAGCGCTTCGCCGCCCGGTTCTTCCTCGATGAGGTCGCCGAGCACGGCGCCGAGGCCTGCGACTACCTGCTGGCCGTCGACGTCGACCTGAACACCGTGGACGGCTACGCCTTCTCCTCCTGGGCCACCGGCTACGGCGACTTCGCGATGCGCCCCGACCTCTCCACCCTGCGGCTGACCCCCTGGCAGCCCGGCACCGCCCAGGTCACCGCCGACCTCGCCCGGCACGGCGGCCACCCCGTGGACGCCGCCCCGCGCCAGCTGCTGCGCCGCCAGATCGCCCGGCTCGCCGAGTACGGCCTGGCCGCCGACATCGGCACCGAGCTGGAGTTCCTGGTCTTCCGCGACACCTACGAGCAGGCCTGGCTGGGCGGCTACCGCGGCCTGACCCCGGCGAACCTCTACAACGTGGACTACTCGATGCTGGGCACCGCCCGGGTCGAGCCGCTGCTGTCCCGGATCCGCACCGAGATGGCCGGCGCCGGCCTGGTGGTGGAGTCGGCCAAGGGCGAGTGCAACCTCGGCCAGCACGAGATCGCCTTCCGCTACGCCGACGCCCTCACCACCTGCGACCAGCACAGCGTCTACAAGACCGGTGCGAAGGAGATCGCCGCCCAGCTCGGCTGCGCGCTCACCTTCATGGCCAAGTACGACGAGCGCGAGGGCAACAGCTGCCACATCCACCTCTCGCTGCGCGACGCCGTCGGCGCCCCGGCCTTCGCCGACCGGGACGGCCGGATGACCGACACCATGCGGCACTTCCTGGCCGGCCAGCTGACGGCGCTGCGCGAGTTCAGCCTGCTGTACGCGCCGAACATCAACTCCTACAAGCGCTACCGCCCCGGCTCCTTCGCCCCGACCGCCGTCGCCTGGGGCCGGGACAACCGCACCTGCGCCTACCGGGTGGTCGGCCACGGCCCCGGCCTGCGGATGGAGAACCGGGTGCCGGGCGGCGACGTCAACCCGTACCTCGCGGTGGCCGGGATGATCGCGGCCGGCCTGCACGGGTTGCAGCGCAAGCTGGACCTGCCCGCGCCCTGCCTGGGCAACGCCTACGCGGTGGAGGAGTACGCCCGGGTGCCCGGATCGCTGCGCGAGGCGGCCGAGCTGTGGGCGGAGAGCGCCCTGGCCCGGGAGGCCTTCGGCGACGACGTGGTCGAGCACTACCTGAACATGGCCCGGGTCGAGCAGGCGGCCTACGACGGGGCGGTCACCGACTGGGAGCGCTACCGATCCTTCGAACGGATGTGATCCATGACCGAGCCCACCGTAGGCCCCGAGCCGGGTCCGAGCCCCGGGAGCGGCGCCGAGTCCACCGCGCGCCCCGGGAGCGGCGCCGAGCCGGCCCCGAGCCCCGGGAGCAGCACCGTCCGCAACCCCGCCACCGGCGAGGTGCTCGCCACCGTCCCCGACACCACCCCCGAACAGCTGGACGCCGCCGTCCGGCGGGCGGTGGCGGCCCAGACCGGCTGGGCCGCGCTCGCCCCCGGCGAACGCGCCCGGCTGCTGCGCCGGTTCGCCGACCAGGTCGAGGTGCACGTCCCCGAGCTGGCCGCCCTGGAGGTGGACGAGGCCGGCCACGTCCTGGCCACCGCCCGCTGGGAGGCGGGCAACGTGCGGGACCTGCTGGAGTACGCGGCCGGGGGAGTGGAGCGGCTGACCGGACGGCAGATCCCGGTGGCGGGCGGCCTGGACGTGACCTTCCACGAGCCGGTCGGCGTGGTCGGGGTGATCGCACCGTGGAACTTCCCGATGCCGATCGCCGCCTGGGGCTTCGCCCCCGCCCTGGCGGCCGGCAACGCCGTCCTGCTCAAGCCCGCCGAGGCCACCCCGTTGACCGCTCTGCGGCTGGCCGAGCTCGCCCTCGCGGCGGGCCTGCCCGAGGGCCTGTTCCAGGTCGTCCCCGGCGTGGGCGCCACCACCGGCCGGGCCCTGGTGGACCATCCGGCCGTCCGCAAGATCGTCTTCACCGGCTCGACCGTCGTCGGCAAGGAGGTCGCCGCCCGCTGCGCGGCCCGCGCCAAGCGGGTCACCCTGGAGCTCGGCGGAAAGAGCCCCAGCATCGTCTTCGCCGACGCCGACCTGGCCCGCGCCGCCGATCCGATGTCCTTCGCCGACAACAGCGGCCAGGACTGCTGCGCCCGCAGCCGGATCCTGGTCCAGCGCGAGGTGTACGAGGACTTCCTCGCCCACCTGCTGCCCGCCGTCGAGACCCTGCGCACCGGCGACCCGACCGACCCGCAGACCCGGCTCGGCCCGCTGATCTCGGCCGCCCAGGTCCGCCGGGTCGCCTCCTACCTCACCCCCGACCTGCCGGTGCTCGCCCGCGGCAAGATCCCGGACGGGCCCGGCTACTGGTACCCGCCGACGGTGATCGCCCCCGAGGACCCGCAGGTCCCGGCCGTCACCGAGGAGATCTTCGGCCCGGTCGCCGCCGTCCTGCCGTTCACCGACGAGGCCGACGCGCTGCGCCTGGCCAACGCCACCCGCTACGGCCTGTCGGGCTCGATCTGGACCCGGGACGTCGGCCGCGCGCTGCGCCTGGCCCGGGGCGTACGGGCGGGCAACCTGTCGGTCAACTCGCACTCCTCGGTGCGCTACTGGACGCCCTTCGGCGGCTACGGCGAGTCCGGGGTGGGGCGCGAGCTCGGCCCGGACGCGCTGCGCCACTTCACCGAGACCAAGAACGTCTTCATCCACAGCGAGGAGTGACAGCCCGATGAGCGAGAAGCACGCCGCGCGGGACGAGGTGGTCTGCCGCCGGCTGGTCGGCCGTACCGCGGTGGTCACCGGCGCCGGCAGCGGGATCGGTCTGGCCGCCGCCCGCCGGCTCGCCTCGGAGGGGGCGAAGGTGGTCTGCGCGGACCTCGACGAGGAGACCGGGCGGGCCGCCGCCAAGGAGGTCGGCGGGCTGTTCGTGCACACCGACGTCACCGACCCGTACATGGTCGAGGCGCTGTTCGACGAGGCGTACGAGACCTGCGGCAGCGTGGACGTCGCGTTCAACAACGCCGGCATCTCGCCGCCGGAGGACGACTCGATCCTGACCACCGGGCTGGACGCCTGGCGCAGGGTCCAGGAGGTCAACCTGACCTCTGTCTACCTGTGCTGCAAGGCCGCGCTGCCGTACATGCGCCGGCACGGGCGGGGCTCGATCATCAACACCGCCAGCTTCGTGGCCCGGATGGGCGCGGCCACCTCGCAGATCTCCTACACCGCCTCCAAGGGCGGAGTGCTGGCGATGTCCCGCGAGCTGGGCGTGCAGTTCGCCCGGGAGGGCATCCGGGTCAACGCGCTCTCGCCCGGACCGGTGGACACCCCGCTGCTGCGCGAGCTGTTCGCCGCGGACCCGGAGCGGGCCGCCCGCCGGCTGGTGCACATCCCGCTCGGCCGGTTCGCCCGGGCCGAGGAGATCGCGGCCGCGGTGGCCTTCCTGGCCAGCGACGACTCCTCCTTCATCACGGCGAGCGAGTTCCTGGTGGACGGCGGCATCTCCGGGGCGTACGTCACCCCGCTGTAGCCGCCGAACGCCCGCGCGCCGGGGTTCTCACCGGAATCTCATCGAAAACGGCGGGAATTTCCGGCTGCGCTGATTTCGCGTTTATCCGGCTGCCTTTAGATTCTCTGTGTGAGCGAGCAGATTCCCGCCGGGTGGTACCCGGACCCCAAGGACACCACCAGCGACCCGAGGCCGCAGCGGTGGTGGGACGGCAAGGGCTGGACGGCCTCCACCCGGCCCGCACCCTCGGACGCCCCGGCGGTGGACGCCCCGGCGGCGGCCGCTCGGGCGGCGGAGCCGACCGCCGCCGCGGCCCCGGAGCCGGGAGCGGCCGAGCAGCCCAGGGTGCTGGAGGGCGAGGTGCTGGAGAGCGGCCCGACCGTCCGCTACCCGGAGCCGCCGCCGTTCGGCGTCGCCTACGGCGAGGCCGCCGGGCCGCCGCGCAAGGCCCGGCGCAAGCCCTCCAAGCTGGTACTGGCGACCACCCTCGCCGCCCTGCTCGGCCTGGGCGCCGGCGCGGGGATCACCTACCTCGCGATGGACGGCCACGGGGACCGCGCCCCGCGCAGCGCCCGCCCGGTCCCGCAGGGCGGGCACGGCCCGTGGGGCGGCGTCCCGGACTTCAGCGACCCCGGCAACGGCGGCAACGGCGGGAACGGCGGGAACGGGAACGGGAACGGGGACGGCAAGGGCGGCGGGAGCGGCAACGGCGGCGGCAGGACCCGCCCGAGCGCCGACCAGGCGATCGACGTGGTCAACCGGCTCACCCTGCCGGTCCCGGACGGCTGGGAGGCCGGCACCACCGACAAGGGCTACGCCATGCTCACCGTCGGCTCGTACACCTGCGCGGACGGCAAGGGCGAGTGCTCCCTCGGCGGGGTGAACACCGGCCGGATCGACGGCGGCGGCACCGACGCCCAGGCGGCGGCCAAGACCGACATCGAGGCGGCCGCCAAGGACTCGTACGGCGAGATCACCGGGCATCAGGAGCTCAAGTCCGAGGCCGTGAAGGTCAACGGCCAGGACGGCTACCTGGTCCGCTGGAAGGTGGACGCGCCCAAGGGCAACAACGGCTACGTGCAGACCGTGGTCTTCCCGTCCGCCGACGGGAAGTCACTGGTCTCGGTGCACTTCGGCTTCGACATCGCCGACAAGGCGCCGGACGTCGCGGTGATGGACACCGTCGTCAAGGGCATCACGGCGTACAAGGGCAAGCTGCCGAACCTCCCCGGGCTGCCCGGGACGGGCGGCGGCCCCGGGGGTACCACCACCTGAGCCCCGCGCTCCTCACACGGCGGCGGCCCACCCGGGAGGGAGAACCCCCGGGTGGGCCGCCGCCGTTCGCCGCCGTGCGGGGTGGTGCCACAGGGGCCGGGCCGGACGGGGGTGTGCCGGCCCGGCCCCCGCGCCCGGCGTCAGGAGTCGCGTCGAACAGCCTCGACGCGACGGCGCCGGAGCACCATGCCGGCCCAGCCGACGCCGATCGCGGCAGCGCCCGCGAGCAGCAGCGGGCCGGTGGCCGAGGTGCCGCCCACGGCCGCGGAGGCGGTCGGGACCACCTGGCCGGCCGGGGAGTCCGGGTCCCCGCCGTGGCCGTGGTGGGCGACCGTGGACTTGGAGGCGTCGGCCGCGATCTGGGCGTCGCTCGGGGCGGCCGGGGCCTGGGCGGCGAGCGCCGACACGGCCGTGGTGGAGGCGCCGAAGTCGACGTCGGAGCAGGAGTAGAAGGCCTCCGGGCTGTCGCTGCGCTGCCACACCGTGTACAGGACCTGACGGCCGGTGCGCTGCGGCAGGGTGCCGGAGTAGGTGTAGGACCCGTTGACGGCGTTGCGGTCGACCTGCACCTTGGCCACCGGGGCCGGGTCGAGGTCCGACCACTTCAGCGCCTTGGTGGGGTCGTAGCCCGCCTTGGTGATGTAGACCGTCTGGGTGCCGACGTGCGGCGCGGTGGTGCGGAACTGGAAGGTGAAGGCACCGGCCTTCACCGCGGTGGCCGGCCAGTCGGTGCGCGGCCAGTCCAGCGCCGCGTACTTGTCGCGGTTGGCCGAGCAGAGCTTGCCGTCCGGGATCAGCGCCTGGTGGTTGCCGTTGGCGTTGGCGATGTTGACCTCGTTCCAGTCGTACAGCGGCTGGGTGCCGCTCGCGGCGACGAGGTCCTTGCAGACCTGGGACACCGGGTGCTCGGGGCCCTCGGCGTAGCAGGCCGCGACCCGGCTGACGGGGTTGGTCATCGTGCCGTGGGCGCTGGCGGTGCCGGCGGTGGCACCGGCCACCGCGAGGAACGCGGCGCCGATCACGCCGACGGACAGGGCACTTCGCTTGATGGACATGGGGTGGGGACTCCTTGACCGTCGTTCCGGGCGAGTGTGGGGGAGCGGGCACGCCTGCCCGCTCGGGAGCCGCCGGCCCGGCGCGCGGCCCCCGGGCCAGAGCGTAGGATTGGTCTGGACCAGATGGCAATAGCCGCGCGTGCTGTGCTTGTTGACGGACTGTAGGCCCCCGAGCAGCACAAAGGCCCGACGGACGGCTGTGGTTAGCCGTTCCATCGGGCCCCGTTAAGGCTCCGGAAAGGTCAGAAGTTCAGGCTGCCGTTGATCGTGTGGGCCTGGACGACCTTGCCGTGGATCTTGGCGTTCCCGCTGATCTCGTTGTGCACCGTGCTGCCGGGCTGGTCGGCCGGCTCCGGTGCGAACTCCGCCAGGATCGCCTGGAGTTCGGCCACCATTGCCTGGTCGTTGGCCAGCAGCCGGCGCAGCTTCGGCTCCCACTCGCCACGGGCGCTCAGGGCGGCGGACTCGCGGCCTTCCTCCGGCGCCGCGACCAGCTCGGCCTGGGTTTCGTCCAGTTCTTCCGAGATCGACTCCGCCCTGCGGCCGAACATCGCCGCAACGCGCGGCTTCACCCGTTCCCAGGCCGAGGTGACCATGAGACCGGCCAGCATTGCCGCGCCCTGGGTGGCGATGTCAGTGAACTCGGGGTCCATGCTGCTCCCTTGTCGTACCGCAGTGTCGGCACCACGGTAGGGCAAAGGCGGACGAAGCGTCAGAGGAAGGTCTTCCCCTCGCCCCGGTACGTCGGCACGGTCCGGACGATCCGGTCGCCCTCGATCAGGTGCAGCTCGGCGAAGCGTTCGCACAGCTCGCCCGCCTTGGCGTGCCGGAACCAGACCCGGTCGCCGATCAGCAGGTCGTCCGCGGCCGAGCCGAGCAGCGGGGTCTGCACCTCCCCGGCGCCCTCCATCGGGTCGTAGCGCAGCCCGGCCGGCAGGTACGGCACCGGCGAGCGGTCCGGGCCGGCCGCGCCGGAGGCCGGGTAGCCGCCGCCGAGGACGGTCACCACGCCGAGGCCGGGGCGGCGCACCACCGGCTGGCCGAAGAGCGCGGCCGGGCGGCCCCGGAAGGAGCGGTAGTTGTCGAACAGCTGCGGCTGGTAGAGCCCGGAGCCGGCCGCGACCTCGGTGACGGCGCGTTCGGCCACGGTGGACTCCACGCTGCCGGTGCCGCCGCCGTTGACGAACTCCAGGTCGGCGACCTGCCGCAGCCGCCGGACCGCCGCCGCGCGCCGCTCGGCCAGCTCGGTCCTGGCCGTGGCCTGCATCAGCCGGATCAGCCGCGAGCGCACCGGCCGCCCGGGCACCCGGTCGCCGACCCCGGCGACGTGCCCCTCGTACGCCATCAGGCCGACCACCCGGAAGCCCCGGCGACGCTGGACGAGCTCGGCGAAGGCGCCGAGGTCCTCGGGGGTGCGCAGCGGCGAGCGCCGGGCGCCCACCCGGACCCGGCCGCCGAGCAGGTGCAGCGAGGTGTCCAGCTCCAGGCAGACCCGCACCTCGGCGTCGCCGCCGCGGGCCTCGTCGATCAGGTCCAGCTGGGCCGGGTCGTCCAGCACGACGGTGATCTCGCGGGCGGCCTCCGGGTCGGCGGTGAGCTCGGCGAAGCCGGCCCGGTCGGCGGAGGGGTAGGCGAGCAGGATGTCGCGGACGCCGGTGCGGGCCAGCCAGAGCGACTCCTCCAGGGTGAAGCTCATCACCCCGAGGAAGCCGTCCACGGCCAGCGCCCGTTCCAGCAGCGCCCGGCAGCGGATCGACTTGCTGGCCAGCCGGATCGGCTTGCCGCCCGCCCGGCGGACCAGGTCGGCGGCGTTCGCGTCGAAGGCGGCGAGGTCCACGACGGCCACCGGCCCGTCCAGGTGGGCGGTGGCGCGGTCGTACCGGAGGCGGTCGGAGACCGGGGCGGGCGCGGGCGCGGGCGCGTCGAGGATCACCATGGCCGCAGGGTGCCACACCGCGCTACCGGTGGGTAGGTGTCGCGTGCAGGGAAATGGGGCCGCTCGGGCGCGGTGGCATAGGGTCGGGCGGGTGGACCGCAAAGACTTCTCCAACCCGGCGTTCGTCGGCAAGAGCATCCCGAATCCCGGCTTCTCCGACGACGACGGCACCGCCGACCCGGCGCTCACCGAGGCCCTCGCGCGCTGGTCGCAGGACCGCTCGGCCGAGCCGGAGGTGCTGGCGGCGCTGACCCCCACCCGGCTGATGGTCCCGATCGTCGCCATCCTCGGCGAGGTCGAGGTGGACGCGCACGGGCACCGGCACGAGAAGACCAGCGACATGGCCGTCCCGGTGCTGGAGGCCCCGGACGGGCGCCGCGCGCTGCCGGCCTTCACCTCGCTGGAGACGCTGGCCCGCTGGCGCGCCGACGCCCGCCCGGCGCCGACGGCGGCCCCGCAGGCCGCGATGGTGGCCTTCTCGGAGCGGGCCGACACCCTGCTGGTCGACCCGGCCGGGCCGGTGGCGTTCCAGCTGAGCGGCGCCCGGCTGCGGGCGCTGGCGGAGAACCGTCCGTTCCTGCCGCCGGCCCTCGACCCGGAGGTGCGCGAGGCGGTGCGCGGGCTGCTGGCGGCCGAGCCGCAGGTGGTCATCGGGCTGCTGGAGGCGTCGGAGGGCTCGGACGGAGTGGTCGTGGTGGTGTTCGACCCGGCGCTGGACCATCCGGGGATGGTGGAGGTCGTCCAGCGGCTCGGGCAGGCGGTGGCCGCCGACCCGGTGCTGCGGGTGCGGTTGGACCTGGGGCTGGAACTCGCGGTGCTGCCGGCCGGCGCGGAGCTGCCGGGGGAGCCGCTCCACCAGCGCTGAAAGAGCGGGAGGCCCGACCCACGTGGGTCGGGCCTCCCGCGTCCGGTCTCAGGAGTAGACCGGCCCGGTGAACTTCTCGCCCGGCCCCGCGCCCGGGGCGTCCGGCACGATGGAGGCCTCGCGGAACGCGAGCTGGAGCGAGCGCAGCCCGTCCCGCAGCGGCGCGGCGTGGAAGTTGCTGATCTCCGGGGCGCCGGCGGTGACCAGCCCGGCCAGGGCGGTGATCAGCTTGCGGGCCTCGTCCAGGTCCTTGTCCTTCTCGCCGCCCTCGGCGAGACCGCACTTGACGGCCGCGGCGCTCATCAGGTGCACCGCGACGGTGGTGATCACCTCGACGGCCGGGACCTCGGCGATGTCGCGGGTGAGGTCGTCGAAGCCGATCGCGTCGTCGTCAGCGCCGGGGTTCTGGGTGGGCTCGCTGCTCAAGGGTGGCTCGTTCCGTTGTGCCGTGTGGGTACACGTGGAGCGTACAAGGGGCTCCGCGGAGGGGCGGAATAGCGTTCGACCCCCCGACGCTGTAAGCTTCGAGACTGACCGGCCGGGATCCCGTATGGGCACTCGGCCAGCAAGTGGAGGCTCCACTGAGGAGGCCCGAGAGGGCAACCGCGAAAGTCTCCCACCTGATCGGCTTCACGGTCGACGGGTCCCGGTCCGCGACGGGCGCCTTGGCGCCGAGTCGCCGCAGCGCCCCTCACCGGGCGCCCCGGTTGTGTGGAGCCCCGCTTGTACCGAGCGGGGCTTTTTTCGTGTGGCGGTGTACGTACCGGACAGCGCAGCACGAATGAAGCCCCGCCCAGTGGTCGAGTCCACTACGTGCGACCGCCGTCCGACGGCCGCATCGCAGAAGGTGCAACCGAGGAGGCCCCATCAGCACCGAGCCCCGCATCAACGACCGGATTCGCGTCCCCGAGGTGCGACTCGTCGGTCCCAGCGGCGAGCAGGTCGGCATCGTGCCGCTTGCCAAGGCGCTGGAGCTCGCGCAGGAGTACGACCTCGACCTGGTCGAGGTCGCGGCGACCGCCCGGCCGCCGGTGTGCAAGCTCATGGACTACGGCAAGTTCAAGTACGAGTCGGCCATGAAGGCCCGTGAGGCGCGCAAGAACCAGGCGCACACGGTCATCAAGGAGATGAAGCTCCGGCCGAAGATCGACCCGCACGACTATGACACCAAGAAGGGTCACGTCGTCCGGTTCCTCAAGCAGGGCGACAAGGTCAAGATCACGATCATGTTCCGCGGTCGTGAGCAGTCCCGCCCCGAGCTGGGCTTCCGTCTGCTCCAGCGGCTCGCCGACGACGTCCAGGACCTGGGCTTCGTCGAGTCCTCGCCGAAGCAGGACGGCCGCAACATGATCATGGTCCTTGGCCCGCACAAGAAGAAGACCGAGGCGATGGCCGAGGCCCGCGCCCTCGCGGACGCCCGCAAGGCCGAGCGTCAGGGCCGCACCGTCGGCTCCGACGCCACTGCGGAGATCGAGGACGAGGACGTCGTGACCGAGGTCGAGGACGTCGAGGACGTCGCGACCGAGGCGCAGGACGCCCCGGCCGAGGAGCCGGCCGTCGAGGCCGACGCTCCGGTCGAGGAGCCGGCCGCCTCCCAGGGCGCCTGAGCCTTCACCGGCCAGGAGGGCCCGGGAGACCGGCCCACAGGGTGACGGGGCGTCCCGCCCGGTCACCGCAGATCCATCCAGTTCACGCCCGCGTGGCAGCCGCCGCGCGGGCGTGGACGGGACCGACGAGGAGATACGGCGAAATGCCGAAGCAGAAGACGCACAGTGGCGCCAGCAAGCGCTTCAAGATCAGTGGCTCTGGCAAGGTGCTGCGCGAGCGCGCCGGCCGCCGCCACCTCCTGGAGCACAAGCCCTCGACGCTGACCCGCAAGCTGGCCGGGACGGTCGAGCTGGCCCCCGCTGACGCCAAGAAGATCAAGAAGCTTCTCGGCAAGTGATCGCGCTCCCGCCCGGTGCGAGCCGCGAGCGGGACAGCTGATCCTTCCCGACCCATTCGAATGACGGACCACGTGAAGTAGTCCGTGGTCCAACCCAAGGAGTAATCAAGTGGCACGCGTCAAGCGGGCAGTCAACGCCCACAAGAAGCGCCGGGTCATCCTGGAGCGCGCCAGCGGCTACCGTGGCCAGCGTTCGCGCCTGTACCGCAAGGCCAAGGAGCAGGTCACCCACTCGCTGGTCTACAACTTCAACGACCGCAAGAAGCGCAAGGGCGACTTCCGTCAGCTGTGGATCCAGCGCATCAACGCTGCGGCCCGTGCCAACGGCATCACCTACAACCGCTTCGTGCAGGGCCTGAAGGCCGCCAGCGTCGAGATCGACCGCAAGATGCTGGCCGACCTGGCCGTCAACGACCCGGGTGCGTTCGCCTCCCTGGTCGAGGTCGCCCAGAAGGCGCTGCCGGCCGACGTGAACGCCCCGAAGGCCGCCGCCGACGCCGCCTGATCTTCCGAGATCGGTTGAGCTCTGACCGGACCCGCAGGCTCTCCTGCGGGTCCGGTCCTGCTTTTCCCCCTCCTTCAGCGCCTCCGGAGAACGAGACCATGCCGAGCACCGACACCCCCCTGCTGACCTCCCTGCGCTCGCCGCGCGTCGTGGCCGCCCGCCGGCTGGCCAAGCGCAACCAGCGCAGCAAGGAGCGCCGCTTCCTGGCCGAGGGCCCGCAGGCCGTCCGGGAGGCCATCGCCTTCGGCAGGCTGCCGGGCACCGGTGAGCACGCCGTGGTCGAGGTCTACGCGACCCCGGAGGCCGCCGAGCGGCACGCCGGCATCGTCGAGGCCGCCCTGGCCGAGGGGCTGCCGGTGCTGACCGCCACCGACGAGGTGATCGCCGAGATCTGCGACACGGTGACGCCGCAGGGCATCGTGGCGCTCTGCCGCTTCATCGACACCCCGTTCGCCGAGGTGCTCAAGGCCCGCCCGAAGCTGGTCGCGATCCTCGCCCACGTGCGCGACCCCGGGAACGCCGGCACCGTGCTGCGCACCGCCGACGCGGCCGGTGCGGACGCCGTGGTGCTCACCGACGCCTCGGTGGACCTCTACAACCCGAAGGCCGTCCGGGCCTCCGTGGGCAGCCTGTTCCACCTGCCGGTGGCGGTCGGGGTGCCGGTCGAGGAGGCCGTCGGCCGGCTGCGCGAGGCCGGCGTCCGGGTGCTCGCCGCGGACGGCGCGGGGGAGCGCGACCTGGACCAGGAGCTGGACGAGGGCACCCTGGGGGCGCCCGGCGCGTGGGTGTTCGGCAACGAGGCGTGGGGGCTTCCGGAGGAGACCCGCGCGCTCACCGACGAGGTCGTGCGCGTCCCGATCCACGGGCACGCCGAGAGCCTCAACCTGGCCACCGCGGCGGCCGTCTGCCTGTACGCCTCGGCCCGCGCCCAGCGTTCGCCCGGCGGCTGCCGCTCGAACGCCTGACGCACCCGGGGCGTGTCCTGCGGGTCCTTGCCGGGTGCGCGGCGGATCCCGGCGGACACGCCCCGGGGCGCGTGGGGATCACTCCCCTGCAAGCCCTACTGCGGGCGCCTGGGAGGCGCTAGGGTCTGCCTCGGTGGGGGGAACGGCACGGTGGGTAATCGGGGAGGCAACCCATGGTCGGCAGCGGGCCCGAGCTCGACCCGGACGACCTGCCGGACGGCCTGGTGGTCGCCGACGCGCTGGGCCGGGTGGTCTGCTTCAACCGGGCCGCGGCCCGGCTCACCGGCGTGCTCCCGCAGGCCGCGCTCGGCAGCGGGCTGGAGGACGTCCTCCCGCTGGAGGACCTGGACGGCCGCCGCTGGTGGCAGCTGACCGACCCGTACGGCGGGCTGGCCATCCGCACCCGCCAGCCGGAGCGCAACCTGCTGCTGCCCGGGGGGCGCGAGGTGCTGGTCTCCGCCCGGTACGTGCGCAGCGCGCCGGGCGGGCCGCTGGAGCGCCTGGTGATCGCCCTGCGCGGTACCGAGGCCCGGCGCCGCACCGAGCGCAGCCACGCCGAGCTGATCGCCACCGTGGCGCACGAGCTGCGCTCCCCGCTCACCAGCGTCAAGGGCTTCACGGCGACGCTGCTGGCCAAGTGGGAGCGGTTCACCGACGGGCAGAAGCGGCTGATGCTGGAGACCGTGGACGCGGACGCCGACCGGGTCACCCGGCTGATCGCCGAGCTGCTGGACATCTCCCGGATCGACTCCGGCCGGCTGGAGCTGCGCAAGCAGGTGGTCGACCTGGCCGCGGCGGTGCGCCGGCACGTCGAGCGCAAGGTCGCCACCGGCATCCCCGAGGACCGCTTCGACATCCGGGTCGGCGAACCGCTGACCGTCCTGTGGGCCGACCCGGACAAGGTCGACCAGGTGCTGGCCAACCTGCTGGAAAATGCGGTGCGGCACGGTGAGGGAACTGTCACGATCGAGGTGGCACCGGCCAAGGAGGTCGTCGAGGCGCCCGTCTGGGAACGCAACGGCACCCCGCCCCGCATCGTGGAAGGCACAGCGGTCACCGTGAGCGACGAAGGCAGCGGGATCCCCGAGGAGTCGATGCCGCGCGTCTTCACCCGCTTCTGGCGCGGGTCCAAGCGCGGCGGTACGGGCCTGGGCCTCTACATCGTCAAGGGCATCGTGGAGGCCCACGGCGGCTCGATCCGCGTCGACCGCGCGCCCGGCGGCGGCGCCCGGTTCCGATTCATCCTGCCCGCCGGGGTGCCCGACTTCATGCTCTGATCCGTGCCCGGAAGGCCTCCGGAAGTCATCCGGAACCCGTCCGGAAGGCATGCGGAAGGCATGCGGTGAGCTTCGGAGCAGGTCGGACCTCGTTCCCCGGGACGGGCTTCGCGGCAGCGGTGATACCCGCTGCGACTACACTCGACCTTTGGCGTTGGCCCAAAGACCTTGAGCACGGACGAGCAGGAGCACGGGAAAGATAGAGATGTCGGCACCCAACAAGTCGTACGACCCGGTCGAGGTCGAGGCCCTCAAGCCCGAGGTGGTGGAGCAGGCGCGGGACGAGGCGATCGCCGCGTTCGCCGCCGCCGGCTCCCTGGACGAGCTGAAGCAGGCGAAGGTCGCCCACACCGGCGACCGCTCCGCGCTCTCGCTCGCCAATCGCGAGATCGGCGCCCTGCCCCCGCATGCCAAGGCGGCCACCGGAAAGCTGATCGGCCAGGCCCGCGGGGCCGTCAACCAGGCCCTCGCCAAGCGGCAGGCCGAGCTGGAGGCGGAGCGTGACGCCCGCGTGCTGGTCGAGGAGGCGGTGGACGTCACACTGCCGTACGACCGCGCCCCGCGCGGCGCCCGGCACCCGCTGACCACCATGGCCGAGCGCATCGAGGACACCTTCGTCGCGATGGGCTACCAGGTCGCCGAGGGCCCCGAGGTCGAGGCCGAGTGGCTCAACTTCGACGCCCTCAACCTGGGCCCGGACCACCCGGCCCGCTCGATGCAGGACACCTTCTTCGTCCAGGCCCCGGACGGCTCCGCCGACTCCGGCGTGGTGCTGCGCACCCAGACCTCCCCGGTCCAGGCCCGCACCATGCTCGACCGCGAGCCCCCCATCTACGTGGTCTGCCCGGGCCGGGTCTACCGGACCGACGAGCTGGACGCCACCCACACCCCGGTCTTCCGGCAGGTCGAGGGCCTCGCGGTGGACGAGGGCATCACCTTCGCCGACCTCAAGGGCACCATCGAGGTGCTGGTCGAGAAGCTGATCGGCGGCGGCCTGGAGCTGCGCTGGCGCCCGTCCTACTTCCCGTTCACCGAGCCGAGCGCGGAGATCGACCTCCAGTGCTTCGTGTGCCGCGGTGCGAGCGTCGGCAACCCGGACCGGCCGTGCCGGACCTGCTCCTCCGAGGGCTGGATCGAGCTCGGCGGCTGCGGCGTGGTCAACCCGCGGGTGCTGGTCGCCTGCGGCGTCGACCCCAACCGCTACAGCGGGTTCGCCTTCGGCCTGGGCCTGGAGCGGATCCTGATGAATCGTCACAACGTCGCCGACATGCGCGACATGGTCGAGGGTGACGTCCGCTTCACCCTCCCGTTCGGGATGGAGATCTGATGCGCGTCCCGCTTTCCTGGCTGCGCGAGTACGTCGACCTGCCGGCCGGCGAGACCGGCCGTGACGTCGCGGAGCGCCTGGTCCGGGCCGGCCTGGAGGTCGAGACCGTCGAGCAGATCGGCACCGACCTCAAGGGCCCGCTGGTGGTCGGCGAGGTGCTCTCCATCGAGGAGCTGTCCGGCTTCAAGAAGCCGATCCGGCACTGCTTCGTGAACGTCGGCGACGCCAACGGCACCGGTGAGCCGCAGGAGATCGTCTGCGGCGCGACCAACTTCGCCGTCGGCGACAAGGTCGTGGTCGTGCTCCCGGGCGCCGTGCTGCCCGGCCCGTTCCCGATCGCGGCCCGCAAGACCTACGGCCACACCTCGGCCGGCATGATCTGCTCCGCCCGCGAGCTGGGCATGGGCGACGACCACAACGGCATCATCGTGCTCCCGCCGGAGTTCGAGCCCGGCACCGACGCCATCGAGCTGCTCCAGCTCGTCGACGAGGTGCTCGACATCGCCGTCACCCCGGACCGCGGCTACTGCCTGTCCATGCGCGGCGTGGCCCGCGAGGCCGCCGCCGCGTACGGGCTGCCGCTGGCCGACCCGGCGCTGCTCGACGTGCCGCCGGCGAACTCCTTCGGCTACCTGGTGAAGGTCAACGACCAGGCCGGCTGCGACCGCTTCGTGGCCCGCACGGTCGTCGGCGTCGACCCGAACGCCAAGTCCCCGATCTGGCTCCAGCGCCGGCTCCAGAAGTCGGGCATCCGCCCGATCTCGCTGACCGTCGACATCACCAACTACGTGATGCTGGAGGTCGGCCAGCCGCTGCACGCCTACGACAAGCAGCGCGTGGCCGGCCCGATCGTCGTCCGCCGGGCGGAGCCGGGCGAGAGCCTCACCACCCTCGACGGCGTCGAGCGCAAGCTCTCCGCCGAGGACCTGCTGATCTGCGACAACAGCGGCCCGATCGGCCTGGCCGGTGTGATGGGCGGTGCCTCCACCGAGATCCTCGACCCGGCCGCCGGCCCGGGCACCACCGAGGTGATCATCGAGGCCGCGCACTTCGACGCGGTCGCCATCGCCCGCAGCGCCAAGCGGCACAAGCTGCCCTCCGAGGCGTCCAAGCGCTTCGAGCGCGGCGTCGACCCGGAGGCCGCCCGCGCCGCCGCGCAGCGCGCCGTCGACCTGCTGGTCCTGATCGCCGGCGGCACCGCCGAGGCCGGGGTCACCGACATCGCCGCCCCGCACCCGGTGCGCACCATCACCATCGCCGCCGACCTGCCCGACCGGGTGGCCGGCACCGCGTACGGCCGCGAGACCGTCACCCGGCGCCTGCAGGAGATCGGCTGCTCGGTCGCCGGGGCCGACGTCCTGGAGGTCACCCCGCCGACCTGGCGTCCCGACCTCACCGACCCGTACGACCTCGCCGAGGAGGTCATCCGGCTGGAGGGCTACGACAACGTCCCCGCCCGGATGCCGAACGTCCCCCCGGGCAAGGGCCTGACCGAGGCCCAGCGGGTGAACCGCCGGATCGGCGTGGCGCTGGCCGCGGCCGGCTACGTCGAGGTCAACAACTACCCGTTCCTCGGCGAGACCGCCTTCGAGGCGCTCGGCCTGGAGGCGGACGACCGGCGCCGCCGCACGGTGAAGCTGGTCAACCCGCTGAACGACGAGGAGCCGGCGCTGCGCACCACGCTGCTGCCGGGCCTGCTCGGCGCGCTGCGCCGCAACGTCGGCCGGGGCAACACCGACCTGGCGATCTTCGAGACCGGCACCGTCTTCCTGCCCAAGGACGACCTAAGCGTGGCCCCGCGTCCGGCGGTCGACCACCGGCCCAGCGACGAGGAGCTGGCCGCGCTGGACGCCGCGCTGCCGGACCAGCCGCGCCGGATCGCCGTCGCCCTCGCGGGTGAGCGGCTGCCGTCGGGCTGGTGGGGCAAGGGCGCCCAGGCCTCCTGGGCGGACGCCGTCGAGGCGGCCCGCACGGTGGCCCGGGCGGCCGGCATCGAGCTGACCGTCCGCCAGGGCCAGCTGGCCCCGTGGCACCCGGGCCGCTGCGCCGAGCTGCTGGTGGCCGGCACCGACCGGGTGGTCGGCCACGCCGGTGAGCTGCACCCGCGGGTGGTCAAGGCGCTCGGGCTCCCGGCCCGCACCGCCGCGATGGAGATCGACATCGACCTGCTCACCGCCGACGGCGCCGAGCGGGTCGGCGGCCCGACCGTCTCCGGTTTCCCGGTGGCGACCCAGGACGTCGCGCTGATCGTCGACACCGCCGTCCCGGCCGCCGAGGTCGAGGCCGCGCTGCGCTCCGGCGCGGGCGAGCTGCTGGAGGCCATCCGGCTGTTCGACGTGTTCACCGGCGAGCAGGTCGGCGAGGGCAAGAAGTCGCTGGCCTACGCGCTGCGCTTCCGTGCCGTCGACCGCACGCTGACCGCCGACGAGGCGAGCGCCGCCCGCGAGGCGGCCGTCGCCGAGGCCGTCGCCCGTACGGGCGCGGTGCTGCGCGGCGCCTGATCCGGTAGCGCCCTGGCAGGGCCCCGCCGCGGACCACGAGGTCCGCGGCGGGGCCCTTTCCGTTTTCTTGGGTTGACGATGACTCAGTCCGTCGTTTATCTCTTTACCTATGGAAGTAGATAAAGACGACGACCAGCCCTCGCCCATCGAGTTCCGCCTGGACCCGGCCTCCGGCGTCCCGACCTACCTGCAGCTCGTGCAGCAGGTCGAACAGGCGCTGCGGATGGGCTGGTTGACGGAGGGGGACCGGCTGCCGCGGGTGCGCGAGGTGGTGGCCGGACTGGCGATCAACCCGAACACCGTGCTCAAGGCCTACCGCGAGCTGGAGCACCGCGGTCTCGCGGTCGGCCGAAGGGGTCAGGGCACCTTCGTCCGGGGCCTGCCCGCCGGGGTGGTGCCGCTGCGCGAGCGGGCCGCGCTGCGCCGCGGGCTGCTGGACTGGATGCGCTCGGCGCGGACCGCCGGGCTGGACGAGGAGGGGATGGCCGCGGTGTTCGAGGACGCGCTGCGCGATCTGCGCGAGGGTCGGGACGGGGTGGTGGCCTGATGGCCGCGGACACGGTGATCGACTGCGCCGGGCTCGGCAAGCGCTACCGCCGCTCCTGGGCGCTGCGGGACTGCCGGCTGGCCGTCCCCGCCGGGCACGTGGTGGCCCTGGTCGGCCCGAACGGCGCCGGCAAGACCACACTGCTCAGCCTGGCCGCCGGACTGACCCTGCCCAGCGAGGGCGCGATGACCGTACTCGGCGACCAACGGCCCGGCTCGCCCCGGGCGTTGGACCGGATTGGCTTCGTCGCCCAGAACGCCGCGCTCTACCCGGGCCTGCCGGTGCGCGACCTGCTCGCGATGGGCCGCCACCTCAACCGCCGCTGGGACGAGGCCCGGGCCCGGACCCACCTGGACGGCCTCGGCATCCCGCTGGACCGCCGGTACGGCCGCCTCTCCGGCGGTCAGCAGGCCCAGGTGTCCCTGGCCCTGGCGCTCGCCAAGCGCCCCGAACTCCTGCTGCTGGACGAGCCGTTGGCCGCCCTCGACCCGCTCGCCCGGCACGACTTCATGGCCGTGCTGCTGACCGCCGTGGCCGAGGACGGGCTGTCGGTGGTGTTCTCCTCGCACGCCGTCAACGAGCTGCGGCAGAGCTGCGACTACCTGGTGGTGCTCGGAGGCGGCCGGGTGCAGGTCGCGGGGGAAGTGGACGACCTGCTGGGCGACCACCGGATGCTCACCGGCCCGACCGCCGAGGCCGACCTGGTCGCCGGGCAGCTGCCGGTGGTCCGTGACCGCCGGGCCGGCGCCCAGTCCCACCTGCTGGTCCGCACCGGCGGCGTGGACGCCCCGGTCTCCGACGGCTGGCGCCAACAGCGCATCGGGCTGGAGGAGTTGGTGCTCGCCTACCTGCGCGAGCCGGCCGCTTCCGCCCTCCCCGGCCCGCGCGGGTCCGTCCGTCCGAACGAGAAGGTACTGCTGCCGTGAGCTCCGTGATCCTCGCGCCGCCCCGCTCCGCCGTCCTGCGGGCGGCCGGGTTGCGCCACCGGCCCGCGCTGCGGACGCTGTTGGGCGTCCTCGCCGGGCTGCTCCTGCTGCTGGCCGTCACCGGGTACTACCTCCACGCGGGGCTCGACCGCTCCGGTGCGGCCGGGTGCGACATGGCGCTGCGGAGCTGCAACGACCGCTGGAAGGAGTTCCTGCGCGCGTACGGTCCCGAGCTGATGGTCGGCGGGAACGTGGTCTACTTCCTGGGCGGCGCCCTCGGGGCCTTCGTCGGATCTCCGCTGCTGGCACGGGAGTTCGAGCACGGCACGGTGCGCTTCGCCTGGACCCAGGGCGCCGGGCGCACCCGCTGGACGGTCGGCGGGCTGGTGGTCGTCGGCAGTGTGCTGGCGGTCGCGACGGCCGTGACGGCGGCGGTGCTCAACTGGTGGATCTCGCCGATGGCGGCCCACGGGGGCCGGTTCACCCCGCTGGTGTTCACCAGTGCCCCGCCCGCGCTGGTCGGCCGGGTGCTGCTGGTCTTCGCGCTGTCCGCGCTCGCGGGTGCGGTGCTGCGGCGGACGGTGGTGGCGCTGGGGATCGGGGTGGTGGCCTCGGTGGTGACCACCCTGGTCGCCGAGTCGCTGCGCTTCCACTACCGCGCGCCGCTGGAGGACACCCTGCACACGCTCGCCCAGACCTCGCTCGACCACCGCTGGGAGGGCGGCCTGTGGGTCACCGACCCGGCGGGGAACCGGCTCGGCCTCGGCCGGCTCTACGACCTGGGCGGCGACTACTACGGGGCCCAGAAGCTGCTGGGCGAGGGCGGCTACTCGCTGCACGAGTCCTACCAGCCGGACAGCCGGTTCTGGTCCTTCCAGTTCATCGAGTTCGGCTGGACGGCCCTGCTCGCCGTGGCCCTGTGCGGGACGGCGGTCTGGTGGGTCCGGCGCCGGGCGGTCTGACCTGCGGGTCCGTAGATCGCTTGAAGAGGTTCCGTCAAAACCCTTGCGGGAGTGCGGCTCCAGGGTTTTTCCTACTTCTCGTTAGGAAAGTTTCCTAACGCATCGAGGAATCGGAGCGTCCCATGCGCCCTCAGCCCCGTCGTGCCCTCCGCATCGCCCTCGCCGCCGCCCTGGTGGCCGCGCCGCTCACCGTCGCGGCCACCTCGGCGGCCCAGGCCGCCCCGTCGCCGGCCGCCGCCGTCCAGCTCAAGGGGGTCGGGCTGGACGACCCGCACAAGAAGGACATCGCCATGCAGCTGGTGTCCAGCGCGGAGAACTCGTCGCTGGACTGGAAGGCCCAGTACAAGTACATCGAGGACATCAAGGACGGCCGCGGCTACACCGCCGGCATCATCGGCTTCTGCTCCGGCACCGGTGACATGCTGGAGCTGGTCCAGCACTACACCGACCTCAAGCCCGGCAACATCCTGGCCAAGTACCTGCCGGCCCTGAAGAAGGTCAACGGCACCGAGTCGCACTCCGGCCTCGGCTCCGCGTTCGAGAAGGACTGGGCCACCGCCGCCAAGGACAGCGTCTTCCAGCAGGCCCAGAACGACGAGCGCGACCGGGTGTACTTCAACCCCGCCGTCCAGCAGGCCAAGAGCGACGGCCTGCGCGCGCTCGGCCAGTTCGCCTACTACGACGCCATCGTCATGCACGGCCCGGGCAACAGCTCCGACAGCTTCGGCGGCATCCGCGCCGCCGCCATGAAGAAGGCCAAGACGCCCGCCCAGGGCGGCGACGAGGCCACCTACCTCAAGGCCTTCCTGGACGCCCGCAAGGTCGTCATGAAGAAGGAGGAGGCGCACTCGGACACCAGCCGGGTCGACACCGAGCAGACGGTCTTCCTCAACGCCAGGAACTTCGACCTCAACCCGCCGCTGAAGTGGAAGGTCTACGGCGACAGCTACACCATCAACAGCTGACGCGACGCCACGCGGTGGGGCCCGGGGGGCGGGTGAACGGCCCCGGGGCCCCCCCCAGTGGGCGCCGCGGGTGTTGGGGGGGGCGGGTGTTGTTGTGGGGGGTATAACAAAAAGGACGAGGCCCCGCA
>NZ_JBHXLL010000029.1:0-116320 GCF_042721415.1 Kitasatospora sp. NPDC058444
GGGGGGCGCCCGCTCCGCACCGCCGGCGATCACGGGCCCCCGGCGGGGGCGCGAACGCGGCCGGGGAGCGGGACCCAGTGGTCCCGCTCCCCGGCTCTACTGTTCAGAGGTGTCCGCGGTCAGCGCGTCAGCGCCACCACTGGACAGCCTTCTCGGCGTTGACCAGGCCCGCGCCGTAGAAGCCGTTGTCGTCCGCGCCGCCCTCACAGGTGGCCTTCCAGGTGCCGGCACCGCCCGGGTTGAACTCGCCGGTCGGGCACGGGACGGACTCGGCGTGGCTGGTCAGCATCTCGGTCAGCTCGTCCGGGCTGGCCCACGGGAAGGTGCTGGCGAGCAGCGCGGCCACGCCGGCGACGTGCGGGGTGGCCATCGAGGTGCCCTGCATGTAGCCGTACTTGCCACCGGGGATGGTGGAGCGGATGCGGCCGTCCTTGTCCGGGGTGTTCGGGAACTGGAAGCGGCGGTCGCCACCCGGCGCGGTGACGGACACGACGCCCTTGCCGTAGCTGGAGTAGTACGACTTGACGCCGTCGGAGCCCACCGCGGAGACGGCGATGACGCCGGGCAGCTCGGTCGGCAGCGACAGGCAGTCGTTGGTGACCGGGCGGCTGCCGGGGGTGGTGTCGTCCGGGCTGGCCACGTCGACGGTCTTGTGGGCCAGGTCGAGGTTCTCGTTGCCCGCGGCGGCGACGTTGAGGACGCCCTTGCGCTGCGAGAAGGCGACGGCCTTGCGGACGGCGTCCGAGATCGCGGCCTGGTCCTTGTCCGTCTTGCAGTTGAACATCCACGGGTCGACGAAGTAGCTGTTGTTCGTCACCTTGAAGCCGTGCTCGCCGGCCCAGACGAAGCCGCAGACCGCGTTCTCCGGGTAGATGAACCCACCGTCGTCGACGACCTTGACGGCGGCCAGCTTCACGTTCGGCGCGACGCCGACGATGCCCTTGCCGTTCTTGGCGGCGGCTATGGTGCCGGCCACGTGGGTGCCGTGGTCGCTGGTGGTCGGCTGCCAGGCCTTCCAGTCGGTGTTGGTCTTGCCGTCGATGCAGGAGACCGACTGCGAGGCGTCCACGTTGGCGGCCAGGTCCTCGTGGGTGGCGTCGATGCCGGAGTCCAGCACGCCGACGGTGACGTTGCGGCTGCCGAGCGAGATCTTGTGCGCCTTGTCGGCACCGATCTGACGCATGTCCCACTGGTAGGCCTCGTCCGGGTCCTCACCCGGGGCGGCCGCCGTGGTGGCCGACTCGGTGGCGACCTCGGCCTTGCCCTGGTCGGAGGCCTGGATGCCCTTGGTGCGGCTGGCGCCGACCGAGTCGACGCCCTTGGCCAGGCGCAGCTTCTCGGCGAACTTGGTGTCGTTGGAGCGGGCGACGATGACGCCGACCTGCTCGTACGACTGGACGACGGTGCCGCCGAGGCCGGTGATGGCCTTCTCGACCTTCTGCACCTGGCCGTGGTTGGCCTTGGTGTTGACGACGTAGCTCATCAGCGGACCGGTCGTCGAGTCGGCCGTGGGGGCCGCGACGGCGGTGCCGGCCGGCAGCGCGAGGGCTCCCGCGGTGGCGAGCACGACGCCCACCGCCGCGTACCGGGTACGGCTGATCCGAGGAACACGCATGAGGGTTGGCCTCCCGGCTTGTCAGGCGGCAGCTGCGATGGGCAGATGCGCTTGGGAATGACCGGGACGCTAATGAATATTTGGTTATAAGCGCAAGAGGTAGTCATCTAATCGTCACATCTTGACCAGGAGCAGGGGTTACGAGCACCCGGCACCCAACAGGGGAAACAGAGGTCAAGAGTGTTAAAAAGTGATGGTTCGCCGACGTGCGGCCACAGCCGTCACCACATCCCCCACCAGCACGGATCGCACCCCTACAACGCGTACAGCCGACGCGCGTTGTCGCCCGCGACCGACCGCGCCAACCGCTCGGCGTCGGCCGCGGAGCAGGCGCCGTCGGCGCGCCAGCCCGCGAGCACCGCCCCCAGTCCGTACCGGAACTGACAGGTGCCCACCAAATAGAGTTCGGGCAACCCGTAGGCGTCGGTGGAGAACAGCAATTTGCCGAACGGGGCCAGCTCCAGCATCTCGCCCAGGACGGCGGCCGCCCTCGGCCCGGTGTAGGAGGCCGTCAGCCCGAGGTCGGTGTACACCGTCGGGAAGGCCTGGGCCAGCCAGGCGGCCTGCCGGTGGTACGGGTAGCCGTGCAGCAGCACCAGCGGGACTCCGCTGGGCTCGGCGGCCCGCACGAAGTCCGTCAGCAGCGACGGGTCGGCCCGGTGCAGGGTGAGGTCCGGATCGCCGAAGCCGGTGTGGAGTTGGAGCGGCAGGCCGAGCTCGGCGCAGACGTCCACCGCGGTCCAGAGCAGGTGGTGCAGCAGCACCGGGTCGGTCAGCCGACGCCGCCCGGCGCGCAGGTGGGCGCCGGCCGCGGCCACCACGGCCGCGGTGGCGGGGCGTTCGGCGGGGGCGGCCAGGCCGTGCCGGTAGGCCAGCACCGACTTGACCGCGACGGCCCCGGCGGCGGCCGACCCGAGCACCTGGGCGACGGCCCCCGGCCACTGCCCGGCGCCGGCCGTCACCGTCTCGGCGACCGATTCCAGCCGGACCACCTCGCGCACCGACGCCCCGGTCGCCTCGGCGAGTTCGGTCAGCGGCAGCAGCTCGTGGCCGGCGGCGGTGGGCAGCCCGGTGTCCACCAGGCAGGTGTCCAGCCCGGCCGCCGCCAGCAGTCGCACGGTGGCCTCGGCCGCACCCAACTCCCGCCGCCGGGCCAGGTAGTCGGCGGCCGGGGTGTGCGCCGGCAGGCCGAGCGCGGGCGGGCACCAGCGCCGCACCGCGAGGCCCAGCGCGCTGTCGAAGGGCGAACAGCCGGGAGCCGGCGGCCGGTCGGACTCGGTGAGCAGCCCGGCCAGGGCCTCGTCGGTGAGCTCGGCCGCCACCACGCTGTGGCAGTGGTGGTCGACCAGGGCGAGCTCCTCCGGCCGGGCCACTCAGTACCGCCAACGGGTGGCCGCGGCCAACTCCTCGGGCGTGACGGTCGCGTACTGGTCCCGCTCGGCCCGCCGCACCGCCAGCACCGCCTGGTAGAGCGGCTCGCCGAGCGCCTCGCGCAGCACGGCGGAGCGCTCGTAGGCGGCGATCGCCTCGGCCGGGCCGGTCGGCAGCCGGGGCACCGTGCCGGGCTCGGCGGCCGCCGGATCCCCGGTGAACTCCGGTGGCAGCGCGCGGCGCTGGTCCAGCCCGGCGAGACCGGCGGCGATCACCCCGCCGACCGCCAGGTACGGGTTGGCGCTCGCGTCGAAGCACTTGACCTCGGCGTTGGCGGCGGCGGCCCGCTCCCCGGTGGAGCCCGTCACCAGGCGCAGCGCGGCCTCGCGGTTCTCCAGGCCCCAGCACTGGTAGGCGCCGGCCCAGTGCGAGGGCACCAGCCGCAGGTACCCGGCCGGGCTGGAGCAGCCCAGCACCAGCAGTTCGGGCAGGGCGTCGAGCACCCCGGCGAGGAACCCCTCGGCCTCGGCCGTCAGGCCGTGCGGGCCGGGGCCGCCGTGGCCGAGGTTGCGCTCGCCGCGCCAGAGGCTGACGTGCAGGTGCCCGCCGTTGCCGACGGCGCCGGCCTCGACCACCGGGGCGAAGGAGACCCGCAGGCCGTGCCGGGCGGAGACGGCCCGGACGGTGTGCCGGACCAGGACGGAGGTGTCGGCGGCGGCGACCGGGCCCTCGGGGGCGACCGAGACCTCGAACTGGCCCGGGGAGTACTCGGGGTGGATCTGCAGGACGTTCAGCCCCTGCCGGCCGAGGGCGTGCAGGACGTCGCGCAGGTAGTCGGAGAGGTCGGTGATCCGGTGCATCCCGTACGCCGGGCCGTGCGTCGGGTACCGCGGGACGTCCTGCGGGCCTTCCTGCGGGCCTTCCTGCGGGGCACCGGCCAGGGCGACCGTCCACTCGACCTCGATGCCGGCCTTGAGGCTCAGGCCGCGCGCGGCCGCCGTGGCCTCGGCCCGGCGGGCGAACAGCCGCTGGCAGCCGGGGTGCGGGGTGCCGACCTGGGTGTACCTGTCCCCCGGGGCCCAGGCCCAGCCGGGCTGGGCGGCCAGCGGGACGATCCGGTCGAGGTCCGGGTAGAGCCTGAGGTCCCCGGTGGGGCCGCCGATGATCGGGCTGGTGGTGATCGTGTCGTCGGCGAGGAACACGTCGAAGCAGGGCGCGGTGCCGACGCCCCACTGCGCGGCGTGCACCAGGCCGCCGAGCGGCACGGCCTTGACCCGGGTGATGCCGGCGTTGTCCACCCAGGTGACGGCCACCGCCTCGACGGCCTCGGTGCGCAACCGGTCGACGGCCTCCTCGGCGCGCCGGGCCCGCTCGTCGCGCGGTGGCAGCGCGACGGCCGCCGCGGCCGCGGCGGCGAGCCGTTCGGCGGTGACGGGCGGCTCGGCGGGACCGGGCGCGGTGGGGCCGGCGGTGGCGGTTCCGGTGGTCATGCCCCCATGCTGCCCCGCCGGCCGGGGTCGGGTAACTCCCCTATCGGGTGGTCCCATTGGCAGCCATGTTCACCCGTTCACTCGTTCGGGGCGAACCTGGCGGTCAACTCCCCCGCGGTGATCCGCTCCAGGGTGTCCGGGGCGGCGTCGGTCGGGCCCGGGTAGAGCCGGTAGAGCGTCCCGCGCGCCCCGGCCGGCGCGGGCACGTCGGCGTGCACCAGCGCGGCGAACGCCCGGGTGCCGTCGAGGCGTTCGGCGATCATCCGGGCGGTGTCGTCCGGCTGCCGCTCGGTGCGCCGCTCGCTCTCGTGGAGCCCGCGCAGCCGCTCGGCGAAGGCGGCCACCGGCTCGTCCGCGCCGCGCTGGTAGACGTCCAGGATGCGGCCGGTGCGGTCGCGGACCAGCACCTCGTCGCTGCCGGCCGCGGCCGCGGCGCAGGCGAGGTCCCACAGGGTGGCCCGGGAGCCCGCCGCGAAGTGCGCGGTGACCTCGGAGGCCAGCGAACCGATCCGCCGGTGGTGCCGCGCGACGCTGTGGAACCCGGTGCCGGAACCGGGGTTGAGGTCGGTCCAGGTGTAGCTGCGCTGCCGGAGGTCGACGATCATCGGCACGCAGATCTTGGCGTCCCCGGCGAGGTCGAGCCGCTGGCGGACGTCCTTGGGGCGGAAGCCGCCCTTGCGCGACTTCGCGGCCTCCGCCGGGTCCAGGGCCATGAACCCGGCGAAGGCGTCGGCGAGGTCCTCGAAGGGGACGTCGTTGTAGCTGAACACCACCACCACGGCGTGCCGTGCGCCGCCCTTCAGCAGGGCGGGCAGGTCGAGGTCGACGAACTCGGTGGCGCCGTGCGGCGGCGGGGCGGTGGTGAAGTCGCCGGAGTGCACGGCCGCGCGCAGGCCGGAGACCAGCCGGGTGTAGTCGCACAGGCCGGTGAACTGCCACTGCTCGTCGAAGAACGCGACCGACAGGTCGAGGTCGACGCGCTGGCCGGGCTGCTGCATCCAGTGCACGAACAGCCGCAGCCGCTGCCCGTCCGGGAGCCGCTGGATGCTGCCGCGCGGCACCGCGACCAGGGTCTTGGCGCTGGCCCGCTCGGCGAAGGGGACGACCAGGTCGGCCAGTCCGGCGTCCAGCACGGACAGCTCGTAGCGCTCCGACCGGCCCGCCCGGCGCAGCAGTTCGGCCTCGATCAGGGCGCAGACCGGCGCGCTCGACCCGGCCGGGACGGGCGTGCCCCAGTCGGAGCGGGAGTGCGCCGAGGCGACCCGGCCGCGCGGGAAGTACAGTCGCCGCTCGCCGGGTTCGCGCGGCGCGCGCAGCCGCCCGTACGCACCGAGCAGCGGGCCGGGCGCGACCGCGCGCAGCGCTCCCGGCAGGGCCTCGGCGAGTTCGGCGGGCAGCGGCTCGCCGGGGCACCAGTCGGCGTGCACCCGCAGCAGGTGGTGCAGTCGGCGCACCAGTTCGCCCGGGCGGCGGGCCAGCAGCCGGACGGCGGCGGGCAGGTCGCCCTGTGCGAGGGCGTGCTCGACGCGGGCCGCGAAGGTCTCCACGGTCAGCCGGGTGTGGCCGGCCGGCGTCTCGCTCACCCGCAGCGGGGCGGGCGCCTCGCGCAGCGACGGGCCGAGGCCGTGCAGGTCGAGGTCGCTCTGCCGGACCACCGCGAACGCGGCCGCCGCGTACGGGAAGCGGGCGCGGTGCTCGTACGGGTGCAGCAGTTCGCCGGCCCGCAGCCAGGGCTCGCGGTGGCGGCGCAGGTCCTCGGCGAGGGTGCCGACCGGGAGCGCGTCCAGGATGGCGAGCAGTTCGCGGCGCAGCGGCCGGGGCAGGTTGCGCAGGCGCAGCGTGCGGGCGGTCTGCGGCAGCAGGTCGGGTTCGGCGCCGGACCACGCCCAGATCAGCCGCAGGACGTCGGTGGCGGTGGTGAGGTGGGCGGCGAGCAGCGGGCGGGCGGCCTCCCGGTCGCGGCGCAGCAGGGCGGCCAGCACGGTGGCGCGGGTCTCCCGGACGGGGATCTCGGCGGGCAGCCACGTGGCCGGGTCGGCGGGGGCGTGGTCGAGCAGCAGGGCGAGGTCCTCGCGGTCCTGCGGGCTGAGCGGGGTCCGCCGGGCGAGCAGGGCGGCGAGCTCGCTGCCGAACAGCGCGGCCGCCGCCAGGCGCAGCGGCTTGAGCCGCTGTCCGGGCCGCAGTGCGTTGGCGACGGCGCGGGCGCCCTTGGTGTCGGGCGACAGGTGGCGCTCGGGCTCCAGCGGGGTGCGGCAGACCGGGCAGCGGCGGTCGTCGAGGCACTCGACCAGGTCCTCGTAGCAGTCCCCGCACAGCAGGTGGGCGCACGGGGCGAGCGCGCCGATCCCGGCCTCCAGGCTGCCGCGCTCGCAGACCAGGCAGATCTGGCCGCTCTGGCAGAGCAGGTGGCCGCGGATCATCGCGGAGTAGGAGGCGTGCGCGTGCGAGGGCACGCCGTCGGGGAAACGGCGGAAGAGCGGGTCGTGACGGCGGTCGGCGCCGAGCTCGGCGTCGATCCCGCGCAGCAGCCGGGTACCGGCCTCGGCGAGGTCCGCCGGGCGCAGCCGGCCGAGGGCGGCGCGCAGGTCGCGGGTCAGGACGTACCCGCGTTCGGCCAGGTCGGTCTCCAGGACGACCAGCCCCTTCGCCGTCCACGGCTGCGGTTCCTCGAGCGGGGCCCCGGCCTCGACCAGGACCGTCCCGTGACGGCGCAGCAGGTAGGCGTCCAGTGCGGCCTCGGGCACCACGGTGTTCTGCTTCTTCACTGCTCTTCCCCCGGTGGATACGACAAAGCGGGGGCGGAGAGTGGGCGCACTCGGGTCATTTTGGAGATGAGTGAGAAGGAAGCGCGCCGCGGAGCCGCCCCCGCGTCGATCACCCTAGCGAAAGCCCGTCCGCGGCCCGAACGGTTTTCCGCCGACACCCTCTTCCTACTCGCGAGTAGCTTCGCTACAGTGGCCGGACACGCACCTCCGCCGGGCTTCGGGAGCCGCACCGGCGGCAGGCCGCGGTCGCCGTTCCTCCGGCGCCCGCGCGGTGCGCCTTCACCGGCAGGTGCCGCGGACCGCGGCGGGCCGGGTTCCTCCTCGTTTCAGAGCCGCTTCCTTCACTTTCGAGCGCCTGAGCACCACGGCACATCCGCAGTTCGGCCGGAGCGGACCGGCCGCCGCCCGGGTGCGCCCCACCCCGTCATCTCCCCAGCCCCCGCGCGTGGACCCTCCTCCGGCGGCGGCCGCCCCCGGCGTGCGTCCGGGCGCGGCGGCGTGCCCGTCGGAGCACGCGCGGGCCCTTCATGACTAGGAGTCAGGACAGATGGAGCGTCCCTTCCCCACTGTCGCCGTCGTCGGCCTCGGCACGATGGGTGCCGGCGTCGCGGTGGCGGTCGCCAAGAGCGGCCGCCGGGTGATCGGCATCGAGGCCACCGAGGACTCGGCCGCCCGGGCGCTGGCCCGGATCGAGGAGGCCACCGCCCACGCGGTGGACCGGGAGCGGCTGACCGCCGAGGAGCGCGCCGGGCTGCTGGCCCGGATCTCCGTCGGCCACGAACTGGCGGCCGCCGCCGGGGCGGACCTGGTGATCGAGGAGGTGCCCGAGCAGCTGGAGCTGAAGCGGGAGGTCTTCGCCGAGCTGGACCGGATCTGCCCGCAGACCACCGTGCTGGCCACCGGAACCACCGCGCTGTCGGTGACCCGGATCGCCGCCGCGACCTCCCGCCCGGACCGGGTGCTCGGCCTGCACTTCTTCAACCCGGTGCACACCATGAAGCTGGTCGAGGTGGTCCGCACCGTGCTGACCTCCCCGCGGACCGCCGAGGACGCCGCCGAGTTCGCCCGCGACCTCGGCAAGGAGCCGGTGGCGGCCGGCGACCGGGCCGGCTTCGTGGTGAACGGCCTGCTGTTCGCCTACCTGAACCAGGCCGCCTCGATGTTCGAGTCCAAGTACGCGTCGCGGGAGGACATCGACGCCGCCATGCGGCTCGGCTGCGGCCTGCCGATGGGCCCGCTGGCGCTGCTCGACCTGATCGGCATCGACACCGCCCGCACCGTGCTGGAGGCGATGTACGAGCAGTCCCGGGACCGCCTGCACGCCCCCGCCCCGATCCTCGGCCAGCTGGTCGCCGCCGGGCTGCTGGGCCGCAAGACCGGGCGCGGCTTCTACACCTACGAGGCGCCGGGCTCGTCCCGGGCCGTGGACGCGGCCACCGGGCCCGCCCGGCCCGGGGTGCCGGGCCGGGAGGTGCGCACCGTCGGCGTCTGCGGCTCGGGGACGATGGCCACCGGCATCGCCGAGGTCTTCGCCAAGGCCGGGCACCCGGTGCTGCTGGCCGCCCGCAGCCAGGAGAAGGCCGAGCGGGCCAAGGCGCAGCTGGCGAAGTCGCTGGAGCGCTCGGTCGCCAAGGGCCGGCTGACCGGCGAGCAGCGGGACGCCGCGCTGGCGCTGGTCACCCCGGTCGGCCGGTACGCCGAGCTGGCCGACGTGGACCTGGTGGTCGAGGCGGTGGCCGAGGACCTGGCGGTCAAGCGGGAGCTGTTCGCCACCCTGGACAAGATCGTCAAGCCGGGCGCGGTGCTCGCCACCACCACCTCCTCGCTGCCGGTGATCAGCTGCGCGACCGCCACCACGCGGCCGCAGGACGTGATCGGCATGCACTTCTTCAACCCGGCCCCGGCGATGAAGCTGGTCGAGGTGGTCTCCACCGTGCTGACCGCGCCGGACGTCACCGCCACCGTGCTGGAGCTGACCGCCGGGGTCCGCAAGCACCCGGTGGAGTGCGGCGACCGGGCCGGCTTCATCGTCAACGCGCTGCTCTTCCCCTACCTGAACGACGCGGTGCGGATGCTCCAGGAGCACTACGCGACGGTGGACGACATCGACACCGCGATGAAGCTCGGCTGCGGCTACCCGATGGGCCCGTTCGAGCTGCTGGACGTGGTCGGCCTGGACGTCTCGCTGACGATCGAGCAGGTGCTGCACCAGGAGTTCCGCGAGCCCGGCCTGGCCGCCGCGCCGCTGCTGGAGCACCTGGTCGCGGCGGGCTGCCTGGGCCGCAAGACCGGCCGCGGCTTCCGCGACCACGCGCGCCGATGACCACGCCGCAGCCGTACGGATCCCCGCCGCCCGGGGCGCAGCCCCACGGCGGCGGGGCCTCCGGCAACGGCGCCCCGCCGTACGGCTCCGCGCCCGCCACGGCCTCGGCGGCCTCCGCGCGCCCGGGCTGGAGCCCCGGGGCGGTGTCCTCCCGCTGGCCGCGCCCGGCCGTGACCGGCCCGGTCGCGCCGGTGCGGCGGGGAAGGGCCGTGGCCGCGCCGTCCGGGCCGTGTAGCGTTCCGGACATGGATCGGGTTCAGTCAACCTCCCCTCAGCACCCCGCCGGGCCGCACGGCGGCGCCGACCGGACCGCCCCCTCGACCGGGGGCACCGGGCCGGAGGGCGGGCCGGGCAGCCGCCGGGCGGCGGCGCAGCGCCAGCAGATGCGCCAGGACCTGGCCACGGCCGCGATGGAGCTGTTCGCCTCGCAGGGCTACGAGGAGACCACGGTCGACCAGATCGCGGCCGCCGCCGGGGTGGCCCGGCGCACCTTCTTCCGGTACTTCCGGTCCAAGGAGGAGGCGATCTTCCCGGACCACGACGACACCCTGGTCCGGGTGGCCGACCTGCTGGCCAGCGCGGAGCCGGAGGAGCACCCGCTGGACGTGGTGTGCCGCGGCATCAAGGAGGTGCTGCGGATGTACGCCTCCACCCCGGGGGTGTCGGTCGCGCGGTACCAGCTGATCCGTCAGGTCCCGGCGCTGCGCGAGCGGGAGATCGCCGTGGTGGCCCGCTACGAGCGGCTGTTCACCCGCTACCTGCTGGGGCGCTTCGACACCAGCGAGTCCATCCCGTCCGGCTGGCAGCGCGGCGGCGAGGACGACTCGATGCTGGCCGAGGTCTCGGCGGCGGCGGTCGTCGCGGCGCACAACCACGTGCTGCGGCGCTGGCTCCGGGCCGGCGGCCGGGGCGATGTGGAGGCGCAGCTGGACCACTCCTTCGAGGTGATCCGGCGGACCTTCTGGGCCGCCAGCGCACCGGGTGCCAGGCGTCGGGGATCGGTGGTGGCACCGGGTGCCAGTGGGACCTCGGATGACACCGGGGCGGAGAGCGCACTGAGTGCCAGCCCCGGAGGTGAGGTACTCATCACAGTCGCCCGGACGGACGCTCCGCTGGAGGTCGTGGTGGACAGCATCCGGGCCGCACTGAGTGGCGCCAGAGAGGCATAGCCACAGCATTCACGCAGGTCAGAGCGGTATCCAGGGCCCGCGCCGAGGAGTCGGCGCGGGCCCTTCGCATGCCCGCGCGACGCGCGTCGCGCGGCCCCGGAAGCCGCCGGAATTCGTGACACCCGGTGTCTTTACGAGTGGCACAGGGTGCCACTACGTTGTTACCCACCAGTCGCGGCGCCGCGGCTCCCCACCTCGGCGCGCCGTCGTCCGGCGTTCCCACACCCCGGGAGCAGAGCCAGCACGGCCCGGTCCACCCCGGGCGCCCAGCCTGACCCGCCCACCACCCACCTCAGCGAAGCCGGTGTCCGCTCCCGGCTCCCCCAGACGCCCTGTGCCCTCACACAGGTACGCCTTCGGAGGCAGCCATGCAGGAAATCCTCGACGCGATCATCAGCACCGACACCACGTCGGCGGACTTCGCGGCGATCAAGCTCCCCGAGTCCTACCGAGCGGTGACGCTCCACAAGGACGAGGAGCAGATGTTCGCGGGCCTCGACAGCCGCGACAAGGACCCCCGCGAGTCCCTTCACCTCGACGAGGTCGCCCTGCCCGAGCTGGGCCCCGGCGAGGCCCTGGTCGCCGTCATGGCGAGCGCGGTGAACTACAACACCGTCTGGAGCTCGATCTTCGAGCCGGTCTCCACCTTCGGCTTCCTGGAGCGCTACGGCCGGCTGTCGCCGCTCACCAAGCGCCACGACCTGCCGTACCACGTGGTCGGCTCCGACCTCGCCGGCGTGGTGCTGCGCACCGGCGCCGGGGTCAACGCCTGGAAGCCGGGCGACGAGGTCGTCGCGCACTGCCTCTCGGTCGAACTGGAGTCCGCGGACGGCCACAACGACACGATGATGGACCCGGAGCAGCGCATCTGGGGCTTCGAGACCAACTTCGGCGGCCTGGCCCAGCTGGCCCTGGTGAAGACCAACCAGCTGCTGCCCAAGCCCAAGCACCTCACCTGGGAGGAGGCCGCCTCCCCCGGTCTGGTCAACTCCACCGCCTACCGCCAGCTGGTCTCGCGCAACGGCGCCGGCATGAAGCAGGGCGACAACGTGCTGATCTGGGGCGCCAGCGGCGGCCTCGGCTCGTACGCCACCCAGTACGCGCTGGCCGGCGGCGCCACCCCGATCTGCGTGGTCTCCAACGACGCCAAGGCCGAGATCTGCCGCGCCATGGGCGCCGAGGCGATCATCGACCGCTCCGCCGAGGGCTACAGGTTCTGGAAGGACGAGCACACCCAGGACCCGCGCGAGTGGAAGCGGCTGGGTTCCCGGATCCGCGAGTTCACCGGCGGCGAGGACGTGGACATCGTCTTCGAGCACCCGGGCCGGGAGACCTTCGGCGCCTCGGTGTACGTCACCCGCAAGGGCGGCACCATCGTCACCTGCGCCTCCACCTCCGGCTACATGCACCAGTACGACAACCGGTACCTGTGGATGTCGCTCAAGCGCATCGTCGGCTCGCACTTCGCCAACTACCGCGAGGCCTTCGAGGCCAACCGCCTGATCGCCAAGGGCAAGATCCACCCGACCCTGTCCAAGGTCTACTCCCTGGAGGAGACCGGCCAGGCCGCCCTGGACGTGCACCACAACAAGCACCAGGGCAAGGTCGGCGTGCTCTGCCTGGCCCCCGAGGAGGGCATGGGCGTCGCCGACCCCGAGTTCCGCGCCAAGCACATCGACGCCATCAACCTGTTCCGCGAGCTTGACGAGCGGAACGTCCAGCCGAGCCGGAACGTGTGAGACGGATCAGATGACCGAGCCCCAGAAGCGCGACCGCCCCTGGCTGATGCGCACCTACGCCGGCCACTCCACCGCGAGCGACTCCAACGCGCTCTACCGGCGGAACCTGGCGAAGGGCCAGACCGGCCTGTCCGTCGCCTTCGACCTGCCGACCCAGACCGGCTACGACTCCGACCACGTCCTCGCCCGCGGCGAGGTCGGCCGGGTCGGCGTCCCGGTCGGCCACGTCGGCGACATGCGCACCCTGTTCGACGGCATCCCGCTCGAACAGACCAACACGTCCATGACGATCAACGCCACCGCCATGTGGCTGCTGGCGCTCTACCAGGTGGTCGCCGAGGAGCAGGGCGCGGACATCGCCAAGCTCACCGGCACCACCCAGAACGACATCGTCAAGGAGTACCTGTCGCGCGGGACGCACGTCTTCCCGCCCGGCCCGTCGGTGCGGCTGATCACCGACATGATCGCCTACACGGTCGGCAACATCCCCAAGTGGAACCCGATCAACATCTGCAGCTACCACCTGCAGGAGGCCGGGGCCACGCCCGTCCAGGAGATCGCCTACGCGATGTGCACCGCCATCTCGGTGCTCGACGCCGTGCGCGACTCCGGTCAGGTGCCGGCCGAGCGGATGGGCGAGGTGGTCGCCCGGATCTCCTTCTTCGTGAACGCCGGCGTGCGCTTCGTCGAGGAGATGTGCAAGATGCGCGCCTTCGCCCGGCTGTGGGAGAAGGTCACCCGGGAGCGCTACGGCGTCACCGACCCCAAGCAGCGCCGCTTCCGCTACGGCGTCCAGGTCAACTCGCTCGGCCTGACCGAGGCCCAGCCGGAGAACAACGTCCAGCGGATCGTCCTGGAGATGCTGGCCGTCACCCTCTCCAAGGACGCCCGCGCCCGTGCCGTCCAGCTGCCCGCCTGGAACGAGGCGCTCGGCCTGCCCCGGCCCTGGGACCAGCAGTGGTCGCTGCGCATCCAGCAGGTGCTGGCGTACGAGTCGGACCTCCTGGAGTACGGCGACATCTTCAACGGCTCCGAGGTGATCGAGGCCAAGACCGAGGAGCTGCTGGCCGGTGCCGAGGCGGAGATCGCCAAGGTGCTGGAGATGGGCGGGGTCATCCCGGCCGTCGAGTCCGGCTACCTGAAGTCCAACCTGGTCGCCTCGCACGCCGCCCGCCGGGCCCGGATCGAGTCCGGCGAGGACAAGATCGTCGGGGTGAACTGCTTCGACACCACCGAGCCGAGCCCGCTCACCGCCGACCTCGACACCGCGATCATGGTGGTCGACCCGGCCTCCGAGCAGTCCGTGCTCGCCGCCCTGGAGGCCTGGCGCACCGAGCGCGACGAGGCCGCCGTCCAGGCGTCGCTGGCCGAGCTCAAGGCCGTCGCCGCCACCGAGGCCAACCTGATGCCGGCCACGCTCGCCTGCGCCCGGGCCGGTGTCACCACCGGCGAGTGGTCCTTCGCCCTGCGCGAGGTCTTCGGCGAGTACCGCGCGCCCACCGGCGTCGGCGGCGCCCCCGTCGCGGTGGCCGCCGAGCCCGGCGGCGAGCTGGAGGCGGTCCGTGCCGCGGTCGCCGCCACCGCGCGGGAGCTGGGCGCCGGCAAGCTGCGCCTGCTGGTCGGCAAGCCCGGCCTGGACGGGCACTCCAACGGCGCCGAGCAGATCGCCGTCCGGGCCCGCGACGCCGGCTTCGAGGTGGTCTACCAGGGCATCCGGCTGACCCCGGAGCAGATCGTCTCCGCCGCCGTCGCGGAGGACGTCCACTGCGTGGGCCTGTCCATCCTCTCCGGCGCGCACGGCGAGCTGGTGCCCGACGTCCTGAAGCGGCTGCGCCGCGCCGGGGTGGAGGATGTCCCGGTGATCGTGGGTGGCATCATCCCGGCAGCGGACGGCGAGGCCCTCAAGGCCGCCGGCGTCGCCGCCGTGTTCACCCCGAAGGACTTCGGCATCACGACCATCATCGGCCGGATCGTGGACGAGATCCGGCTGGCCAACGAGCTCCAGCCGTGGACGCCCGCACCGACCGCGGCCACGAACTGAACAGCTGACCAGCTGACCACTGGGAAGGAACCCTCGATTCTCATGACTCCTGTCAACCGTCTGCGCCCGCGCCGCTCCTGTCTCGCCGTGCCGGGCAGCAACCCGCGCTTCCTGGAGAAGGCCCAGGGCCTGCCGGCCGACCAGGTCTTCCTCGACCTGGAGGACGCCTGCGCCCCCCTGGTCAAGGAGAGCGCCCGCCACAACATCGTCGACGCGCTCAACAACGGCGACTGGGGCACCAAGACCCGCGTGGTCCGGGTCAACGACTGGACCACCCACTGGACCTACCGCGACGTGATCACCGTGGTCGAGGGCGCCGGCCCCAACCTCGACTGCATCATGCTGCCCAAGGTGCAGGACGCCGAGCAGGTCAAGGCGCTCGACCTGCTGCTCACCCAGATCGAGAAGACCATGGGCTTCGAGGTCGGCAAGATCGGCATCGAGGCGCAGATCGAGAACGCCAAGGGCCTGATCAACGTCGACGCCATCGCCGAGGCCTCGCCCCGGCTGGAGACCATCATCTTCGGCCCCGCCGACTTCATGGCCTCCATCAACATGAAGTCGCTGGTCGTCGGCGAGCAGCCGCCCGGCTACAACGCCGACGCCTACCACTACATCCTGATGCGCATCCTGATGGCCGCCCGCGCCAACGACCTCCAGGCGATCGACGGCCCGTACCTCCAGATCCGCAACCAGGAGGGCTACCGCGAGGTCGCCCGCCGCTCGGCCGCCCTCGGCTTCGACGGCAAGTGGGTGCTCCACCCGGACCAGGTCGCCGCCGCGAACGAGATCTACTCGCCCTCGCAGGAGGACTACGACCACGCCGAGCTGATCCTCGACGCCTACGACTACTGCACCTCCGAGGCGGGCGGCGCCAAGGGCTCCGCCATGCTCGGCGACGAGATGATCGACGAGGCCAGCCGCAAGATGGCGCTGGTCGTCGCCGGCAAGGGCCGGGCCGCGGGCATGCAGCGCACCACCAAGTTCGAGATCCCGGAGGCGTGAGGCCATGCAGTTCGGACGCACCTACGAGGAGTTCGAGGTCGGCGCGGTCTACAAGCACTGGCCCGGCAAGACGGTCACCGAGTACGACGACCACCTCTTCTGCCTGCTCACCATGAACCACCACCCGCTCCACATGGACACCAACTATGCGGAGAAGACGACGGACTTCGGCAAGAACGTCGTGGTGGGCAACTACATCTACTCGCTGCTGCTCGGCATGTCCGTCCCGGACGTCTCCGGCAAGGCGATCGCCAACCTGGAGATCGAGTCGCTGCGGCACGTCGCACCGACCTTCCACGGCGACACCATCTACGGCGAGACCACCGTCCTCGACAAGTGGCCGTCCAAGTCCAAGGACGACCGCGGCATCGTCTACGTCGAGACCAAGGGGTACAAGCAGGACGGCACGGTCGTCTGCATCTTCCGCCGCAAGGTGATGGTGCCGACCGAGACGTACACCAAGGAGCGCGGCGGCGAGCAGCCCGGCCGTCCGACCCCGCTCTCCTGAGCCCCTCCCCGCCACAGACCCCGGACGGGGAGGCCGCCGTCATCGGCCGACCCCCACCCGGTCGGGGGCCCTGCTGCCGCAGCCACGCCGGCAGGGCCCCCGGAAATCCCCCCCCCCGCCCTCTTCAGACATTCCGGAGCCGCACGATGGGACGCCTCGCACAGACCGACGGCCTCACCGAGATCCAGCGGGACATCCTCGCCACCGTGCGGGATTTCGTCGACAAGGAGATCATTCCGGTCGCGACCGAGCTGGAGCACAAGGACGAGTACCCGACCGCCATCGTCGAGGGCATGAAGCAGCTCGGCCTGTTCGGCCTCACCATCCCCGAGGAGTACGGCGGCCTCGGCGAGTCGCTGCTCACCTACGCCCTGGTGGTCGAGGAGATCGCCCGCGGCTGGATGTCGGTCTCCGGCATCGTGAACACCCACTTCATCGTGGCGCACATGATCAACGCCCACGGCACCCAGGAGCAGAAGGACTACTTCCTGCCGAAGATGGCGGCCGGCGAGATCCGCGGCGCCTTCTCGATGTCCGAGCCGGGCCTCGGCTCCGACGTTTCGGCCATCTCGACCAAGGGCGTCAAGGACGGGGAGTTCTACGTCCTCAACGGCCAGAAGATGTGGCTCACCAACGGCGGCACCTCCACCCTGGTCGCGGTCCTCTGCAAGACCGACGAGGGCGGCGACACGCCGTACAAGAACATGACCACCTTCCTGATCGAGAAGGAGGCCGGTTTCGGGCCGAACCCGAAGGTTCCCGGCCTGACCGTGCCCGGCAAGATCGAGAAGATGGGCTACAAGGGCGTCGACACCACCGAGCTGGTCCTCCAGGACGTCCGCATCCCGGCCGACCGCATCCTCGGCGGCGTCCCCGGCCGCGGCTTCTACCAGATGATGGACGGCGTCGAGGTCGGCCGCGTCAACGTCGCCGCCCGCGGCTGCGGCGTCGCCCGCCGCGCCTTCGAGCTGGGCATCTCCTACGCCCAGCAGCGCTCCACCTTCGGCAAGAAGATCGCCGAGCACCAGGCGATCCAGTTCAAGCTCGCCGAGATGGCCACCAAGGTCGAGGCCGCCCACCAGATGATGGTCATGGCCGCCCGCAAGAAGGACGGCGGCGAGCGCAACGACCTCGAGGCCGGCATGGCCAAGTACCTCGCCTCCGAGTACTGCAAGGAGGTCGTCGAGGACGCCTTCCGCATCCACGGCGGCTACGGCTTCTCCAAGGAGTACGAGATCGAGCGCCTCTACCGCGAGGCCCCGATGCTGCTCATCGGTGAAGGTACTGCGGAGATCCAGAAGATGATCGTCGGACGCCGGCTCCTGGAGGAGTACCGGATCGCCGACTGACCCCCGGGCGGCCCGCCGACGGACCACGTCTCCGGGCCGCCCCCTCGAACCGCCGGTCGACGGGCGTGCGGGCCCGTCCCGGCGGAGCGCCGTGCCCCGTCACGGGCCCGGCCTGGTCCGCCTGGGTCCGGCACGGCCCTTCTGAAGCGGCCGCAGGGCGTACAGCTGCAACGACGCGCCCTGCGGCCGCTTCCGCACACCCGCTTCCGGCCGCTACGGCCGTTTCGCCCGCCGGGTTCCGTCGGCGAACCCGTTGAGACAAGAGTCACCAGCCCTGTCCGGTCCCTTGGGAACCGGACCGGGGCGAGCTACGGTCGTAGAGGTGGACGCGCACACGCGCCGCCACCGGACACATGAACGAGCAGGCGGGTTGCCCACCCACCGTGTGCTCCCGATAGCATCCACCGGGACAGCAAGCCGTCCCTCTATTACCGATCCCGCGGTGGCCCCCGTCCAGCGGCCATGATCCCCCGCGACAAAGGTCTTCGATGCCCATCAGCCCGTCCCCTCACACCTCCGTCACGGACCGCGATGCCCTCGCAGCCCCGACGGCCGGTCGGCGACCCCGCGTGACCATCGCGCGCGGAGCCACCCCCTGGTTCGTCCCCACCCTCGCCACGGCCGCCGTGACCACCGCCCTCACCCGGCGCAACGGCAAGTGGGCCCTGGCTGCGGTACCCGCCTGCGCACTCGGCGCGGGCATGCTGTGGTTCTTCCGCGACCCCGAGCGTGAGATCGGTGCGGGCAGAGTGATCTCCCCCGCCGACGGCGTGGTGCAGAGCATCGACGCCTGGCCGGACGGCCGCACCCGGGTCGCGATCTTCATGAGCCCGCTCAACGTCCACGTCAACCGCGCGCCCCTGCCGGGCACGGTGACGTCGGTCGAGCACGTCGCGGGCGGCTTCGTCCCCGCGTTCAACAAGGACAGCGACCAGAACGAGCGGGTCGTCTGGCACTTCGACACCGAGCTCGGCGACATCGAGATGGTCCAGATCGCGGGGGCCGTGGCCCGCCGCATCGTGCCGTACGTGGACGCCGGAACCAAGGTCGAGCAGGGCGACCGGATCGGTCTGATCCGGTTCGGGTCCCGGGTCGACACCTACCTGCCGGCCGGCGTCGAGGTCGGCGTCGAGGTCGGCCAGAAGACCACAGCCGGGGTGACGCGCCTTGACCGTGACTGAACCTGAGACAATCGTCGGCCTGGACGACGAGGAGACGGCCCTGCGCCGCCGCCGCTGGGCGCGCGACCGCGAGCTGCGCGCCCCGCGCTCTCCTCAGCACCTGTCCACCGCCGACTTCCTGACCCTGGGGAACGCCGTCTGCGGCTTCCTGGCGATCTACTCGATCACCACCGGGGTCCTCGTCCCGCACATCACCAACCCGGACGCCGCTCCGGACCGGCACAGCGCCGCCACCGCGGTCACGCTGCTGCTGATCGGCTCGATGTGCGACCTCTTCGACGGCCTGGTGGCGCGCAAGCTGCGCTCCTCCGCCCTCGGAGCGGAACTGGACAACCTGGCGGACCTGATCAGCTTCGGCATCGCGCCGGCCTACTTCGTCGCCGTCTGGGGCATGGTCTCCCAGGGCTCCAACAGCAAGCTGTCGGCGCTCATCGCCATCACGGTGCTGCTCGCGGTGGTCCTGCGGCTGGCCCGCTTCTCGGCCGTCAAGATGCGGCCCGGGGTGTTCCAGGGCATGCCCTGCCCGATGGGCGCGATGACGGTGATCGCCATCGTGCTGCTCGACCCGCCGTTCCTGCCCGGTCTGCTCGCCATCTTCGGCGCCGCGTACCTGATGGTCAGCCGGATCGAGTACCCGAAGCCGCAGGGACTGCTGGCCACCGCGACGCTCTGCTGGGTCGTCGTGGCCATCGGCTGCCTGGCGGCCTGGGCCACCGGCCTGCCCGGCGGCAACCAGCTGATGCACGTCGGCGCGTTCGCCCAGATCACCCTGGCCGCGATGGCACCGCTGCTGGTCATCCGCCGCAAGGTGGGGCAGAAGGTCGGCGACGTCCGCGCCCGGCGGGCGGAGTCCCGGCTCGGCTGAGTCCCCGCGATCCTCACGGATCGTCATGGACCGTCATGGAGAAGGGCCCGGAACCTCTTGGTTCCGGGCCCTTCTCCTGTGTCGTACGGGTCGCGCGTGTCGTGTCCGTCGGGTGACGGCCGGGCGGCGCGGCGGGTGCGGGCTCAGGCGCCGCCGGTGTGCACGCTGAACGCCGAGCGGCGGGCCGCCCGGGCCACGCCCGGGTCCGGGTGCACGCCCGAGACCGCCGTCAGCACCGAGGCCGCCCGCGGGTGGCCGGACTGCCGGGCCCGGGCGAACAGCCGGACCGGGTCGCCCGCCGAGGCGCCCTCGACATGACCCACCAGCAGCTCGGTCTCGCCGTGGTCGAGCACCGCGGCCGCGGTGTCCACCCAGAGCCAGGCCGCGTCCTCCGCGCCCAGCACGTCCGCCGGGGCGACGCCCTCGTCGGCGCGCTCCGCCAACCAGAGCAGCGCGTAGGGGCGCAGCACCGGCTCGTCCACCGCCGCGCGCACCGCCTGCTCGGCCGGGCCGCCGGCCACCCGCAGCGCCTCGAAGGCCAGTCCGCGCACCAGCGCGTCATCGCCCTGGGCGGCATCCAGCAGCTCGCCCACCGCCCGGTCCGCCGGACGGGCCGCGACCCAGGCCCGGAACTCGGCGCGGGCCGGGCCCGGCGAGTAGTCCGCGCACGCGTTCAGCAGTTCGAAGGCGCTCTGCTCGATGTGCCCGGCCGCGGTCTGCGCGACCGTGCAGATCTCCTCCAGCTTGGCCCGCACCGCCCAGTGGCCGAGCGGCGACAGCTCCGCGGCATCGTTCCTGCGCACCAGGGCGCCAACGGCCGCCAGGCCGTCCAGCATCCAGTCCAGGACGGCGGCCACGTCCGAGGGCGCGGCCGGGGTGTCGATCTGTGGCGCGCGGCAGGTGCCGCGGACGGCGGAGACGGCCGAGGCCGCGTGCGGCACCGGCGACAGCCCCGGTCCGCCGAGGCCGGTGCCGACCCGGCGTTCGTCCAGGCCCCGGCGCAGCAGCTCCAGCAGCTCGCTCTCGGCGACCGGGCCGTCCACCAGGTGCAGGAAGGAGAGCAGCTGCGGGGCCTGGTCCACGGCCTGCCCGGCCAGGACGGCGAACACGCCGCGCAGCGCGGCGGGCGGCACCGGGGCGAGCAGGGTCCAGGCGTCGAACAGCGCCGACCAGCCGCGCACCACGGCCTCGTCGTCGTGCTCCCAGGCGTGCAGGCGCCAGCCGGGGCCGGCTCCGCCGTCCCGGGCCTCCACCAGGCCCACCAGCAGCGCTTGCCCCCACGCCTTGGCGGCGGCGGCGACCGTCATGGCCAGCGCCCGGCCGGCCTCACCGGCGTCCTCGGGGAGCAGCTCGCCGCGCTTGTCGACCTCGGCCAGCTCGCCGGCCCAGCGGGCGACGCGGACGGCGTCCACCAGCATCCGGCGGGCCAGCGGCGCCAGCTCGGCGGGTGCCGGGAAGCCCTCCGGCACGGGAACCCTGCCCCGCCCGGGAGCCGGAGCGGGCCCTCGTCGCCGGGGCACTCCGTTACGGGGGACACCCGCCCCGCCCGGCCTGCCACCGGCGGGCCGTTGGGCCGTTCCGGGGAGACGGGTCACCGTCGCACCGGTACCGATCGTCGGCGGGAGCGGGGCATCACGGTCGCGCGGGTTCCGAGACGTCACGTCGAGCAGTCTTCCCCTTGTACCGGCCTTCTGTCACATCCGGTTGTCCGTACGACCGGGCGACCGCCGGTGGCACCTCCGCAAGATCGGGCAACAGCGGCAAACCGCCTGGCCGGAAACGTGTGACCTGCCCATGCCACTCATGCCGCTCCGGTCGCCGGAATTGCCCGAGCGGTCACCGTGCGTACGGGTGGGGGGTAAGGGGTCGGGCCAATAATTGCCCCTGACATCGGGGTGGTTTTCGCGCGGGTGGCGCGAGGATTCCCCTCCGCCGACTTCCGGCGGAGGTGTCCAGAACGAATCCGGACGGACGGGGGGCGGGGTGGGGGGATCGTGCCGCACGAGAAGTCGGACCGGCCGACTTCTCGCGCGCCGCGGGCGGAATGGGGGAAACGTTCATTCGTGGACGGGGGGAAGCGTGCCGGAAAAGGCCGGCGGGGACCCACCGGAAACGCCCGCAGGAGGAGGGGGGCGGGGGTGCGGCCCGCGGGTTCCGCGGGGCTTCGGGGCTTCGGAGCTTCGGGCCTTCGGGCCTTCGGGTCCTTCCCGATGGGAATCGCCCTACAGCAGCGGCGTGAGCCAGCGGCGCAGGAGTTCGGTGTAGCGGTCGGGAGCGGTGTTCCAGAGGGTGGCGTGGTCGGCCCCGGGGAAGGGCTGGAGGCTGACCACGTCACGACGGGCGGCGGCCAGCTTCTCGGCGGTGCCGAAGGGCGCGATCCGGTCCTCGGGGCTGTGCAGGAGGAGGGTCGGCACCCGCAGGTCGGTGCCCGCGGCGATGCGGCCGAAGTCGGCGAGGTCGACCCCGGTGCGGCCCTCCGCGGCCAGGGCGCCGAGCTCGGCGGCGACGCCCTGGAAGCCGGCCCGGGCGGCGTCCCGGCGGGCGGAGGCCGGGAGGTCGAGCACCGGCGAGTCGAGGATCAGGCCGCTGACGGCGTGCGGCCAGGCGGTGCGGGCCGCGGTCTGGAGGACCATGGTCGCGCCGAGGGACCAGCCGTAGAGGATCACCCGGCCCGCGCCGCTGTCGAGCGCCAGCCGCACCGCCGACTCGATGTCGCGCCACTCGGTCTCGCCGAAGTGGCTGAGCCCGTCCGGGGAGGCGGGGGCGCCGTCGTCGCCGCGGTAGGTGACGGCGAGGGCCGGCAGGCCGAGCCGGTCGAGGACCGGGAGCACCGGGAGGGTCTGCTGGCGGTCGGCCTCGGGGCCGTGCACCAGGATCACCCAGGTGCCGCGTTTGCCGTCGAGCTGCCAGGCGGGAAGGGCGCCGAGCTCTCCGTCCGCGGTGGTGTCGGCGAAGGCGAGGCCGAATGCCCCGGTGGGGTCGCCGAGGTGGACGCGGGGGGTGAAGCGGACCTCGGTGCCGGGGGCGAGGGTGCCCCGGTCGGCGCGGACCAGCCGGCGGGTGACACCCGACTCGTCGCTGTGCAGGACCTCCTCGACGACCGCGTGCCCGCCGTCCGCCCACTCGACCGCCCAGCGGCCGGGGCGCAGGCTCTCCGGGGCGCGGGTGAAGGTGACCCGGCCGGGGGCGAGTTCGCGGACCAGGACCGGCCCCGACTCCTGGACGGTGGTCTCCGGACGGACCATCCGCTCGGAGGCCCGACGACCGATCACCAGCACGGCGGCCCCGACCGCGGCGGCCGCCACGACGGCGGCGGTTCCCCAACGCATTTCGCTCCCCGCTCTGTTGCTGACGGACCGGACGGTGTTCGAGCACCAGTTCACCGGCGCCCCACCCGCCCGGCCACCCGGCTGGGCCGTCCGGGTCACCCGGGCGGCGGCCCGACGGTGCCCAGGAGGTACCGGAAGCGGGCGGTGAGGGCGCCGGCGGCGGGGAGCGGTGCGGGGGCGACGCGGGGGGCGGTGCGGCCGGCCCGGCGGCGGAACGGTGCGGGGGCGGTGCGGGCGTCCCACGGGGCGTCAGCACTGCCCGCGTGTGACCAACCCCTCCGTGACCTCGGTTGACTCCCGGTTCGGGCGCGTGATGGGATCCTGGGGCCAAACGGAGGCATGGAGAGGAAGCCGGTGGAATTCCGGCGCGGTCCCGCCACTGTCACCGGGGAGCACGCTCGGAACATCGCCACGGCGGGCCGTCGACGGCCGCTGGAAGGCTCCGGGAGTGCGTCCGACCCGGAAGCCAGGAGACTCTCGCCCCCGTCACGTCGATCCAGGGCGCGGACCCTGAGTGAGGACACGCACGCGATGCAGGCTGCCCCGCCCTGCCGGACACCGAGCCGCCTTCCGTCGTGCGCCCGATGACCGCGCTCGCGCCCTCCACCTCTTCGCGCAGACCGGCCCGAACTCCGGGCCCGTCGGTCCGCGCCGCCGCGTTCGCGCTCGGCGCCGCCGCGGGCTACGCCGCCGACGCCCGCTTCGCCGACCCGCGCCGGGGCCACCCGGTGGCCGTCTTCGGCAGCGCCGCCACCCGGCTGGAGCGCCTGCTGTGGCGCGACGACCGCGGCGCGGGAGCCGGGTACACGGCGCTGTGCGTGGGCGCGGTCGCGGCGGGCGCGCTCGCCCTGGACCGTACGGTGGGCCGGCGCCCGCTGGGCCGGGCGGCGCTGGCGGCGGCCGCGACCTGGACGGTGCTCGGCGGCACCTCGCTGACCCGGGAGGCGCGCACCATCGGCCGCTCGCTGGCCGCGGGCGACCTCGAGGCCGCCCGGGAGCGGCTGCCGCACCTGTGCGGGCGTGACCCGAGCGCGCTGGACGGGCAGCAGATCGCCCGGGCGGTGGTCGAGTCGGTGGCCGAGAACACCGCCGACGCCGTGGTGAACGCGCTGACCTGGGGCACCCTGGCCGGCACCCCCGGCCTGCTGGCCTTCCGCGCCGTCAACACCCTGGACGCCATGGTGGGCCACCGCTCGCCGCGCTACGCCCGGTTCGGCTGGGCCTCGGCCCGGCTGGACGACCTGGCGGGCTGGCCCGGTGCCCGGCTGACGGCGCTGCTGACGGTGGCCGCCGCGCCCGAGCCCCGTACCGCCTGGCGGGTCTGGCGGCGCGACGGCTCCGCGCATCCGAGCCCGAACGCGGGACAGGCCGAGTCGGCGTTCGCCGGGGCGGTGGGCGTCCGGCTGGGCGGGACGCTGCGGTACGGCGAGCGGGAGGAGCACCGGCCCGTCCTGGGTGCGGAGCTGCGGCCGGTGACGGTCGACGACATCGAGCGCGCCTGCGCGCTCTCCCGGCGGGTGGGCGCACTGGCGCTGGGTACGACGGTCGCGGGGCACGTCCTGCTGCGGACGCTGCTGAGGAAGAGGGGACGGGCATGAGCAACGCGCTGCTGGTCGCGGGGACGACCTCGGACGCGGGCAAGAGCGTGGTGACGGCCGGGATCTGCCGTTGGCTCGTCCGCCAGGGCGTACGGGTCGCGCCGTTCAAGGCGCAGAACATGTCGCTCAACTCCTTCGTCACCGCCGACGGCGCCGAGATCGGCCGCGCCCAGGCGATGCAGGCGCAGGCCGCCCGGGTGGAGCCGGAGGCGGCGATGAACCCGGTGCTGCTCAAGCCGGGCGCGGACGGCCGCAGCCAGGTGGTGCTGCTCGGCAGGCCGGTGGCCGAGGTGGGCGCGCTGGACTACCGGGAGCGCAAGCCCGTCCTGCTGGAGCGCGCCCTGGAGTGCCTGGCCGACCTGCGCCGCCGCTACGACGTGGTGGTCTGCGAGGGCGCGGGCTCGCCCGCCGAGATCAACCTGCGCGACCGCGACATCGCCAACATGGGCCTGGCCACGGCCGCCGCCCTGCCGGTGGTGGTGGTCGGGGACATCGACCGCGGCGGGGTCTTCGCGGCGATGTACGGGACGCTGGCGCTGCTGTCGGCGGAGGACCAGCGGCACGTCGCCGGCTGGTTCGTCAACAAGTTCCGCGGCGACGCGCGGCTGCTCGCGCCCGGGCTGGAGATGCTGCACGAGCTGACCGGCCGTCCGGTGCTGGGCACCCTGCCGATGCTGCCCGGGCTCTGGCTGGACGCCGAGGACTCGCTGGACCTGTCGACCGTGGTGGACCGGGCGGACGGGCCCGGACCGCTCGGCGCGGACGTGCTGCGGGTGGCCGTGGTGCGTTTCCCGCGGCTGTCCAACTTCACCGACATGGACGCGCTCGCGCAGGAGCCGGGCGTGCTGGTGCGCTGGGCGACCCGGCCGGAGGAACTGGCCGACGCCGACCTGGTGGTGCTGCCCGGCACCCGGGCCACCGTCGCGGACCTCGCCTGGCTGCGCGAGCGCGGCCTGGAGCCGGCGCTGAAGGCGCGGGCGGCGGCCGGGCAGCCGATCCTCGGGGTCTGCGGCGGCTACCAGATGCTGGCGCACTCGATCGTGGACGAGGTCGAGTCGAAGGCGGGCGCCGTCGAGGGCCTCGGTCTGTTGCCGACGCGGGTGCGGTTCGGCGCCGAGAAGGTACTGGCGCGGCCCGTCGGCGAGGCGTACGGGCAGCGGGTGGAGGGCTACGAGATCCACCACGGGGTGGTCACCGTCGAGGGCGGGGACACCTTCTTCTCCGACGGCCGGGGGCGCGGCCTGGACGGCTGCCGGGTGGGCTCGGTCCGGGGCACGACCTGGCACGGCGCGCTGGAGAACGACGGGTTCCGCCGCGCGTTCCTGCGCGAGGTCGCGGAGTTGTCGGGCCGCGCGTTCGTCCCGGCCCCGGACACCTCCTTCGCCGCGGCGCGCGAGGCCCGGCTGGACCGGCTGGGCGACCTGATCGAGGAGCACGCCGACACCGACGCGCTGTGGAAGCTGATCGAGGGCGGGGTGCCGGCGGCCGGATCGCTGCCGTTCGTGCCGCCCGGGGCCCCTGGGAGTGACGCATGAGCCGGGCAGGGCGGCAGAGCCGGACGGGATCACCGGGCCGGGCAGGAACGCGGAAGCGGATACGACTGGAGTGGGGTACGGCATGAGTGACGTCCGCTATCCGTTCACCGCGATCGTCGGCATGGCCGACCTGCGGCTCGGGCTGCTGCTGAACGCGGTCTCCCCGGCCGTGGGCGGCGTGCTGGTGCGCGGCGAGAAGGGCACCGCGAAGTCGACCATGGTGCGCGCGCTGGCCGGCCTGCTGCCGTCCATCGCCACCGTGGACGACTGCCGCTTCGCCTGCGACCCGGCCGCACCCGACCCGCAGTGCCCGGACGGGCCGCACGTCTCCCCGTCCGCTTCCGAACGGCCTTCCCAGCTGGTCGAGTTGCCGGTCGGCGTGGCCGAGGACCGAATCGTCGGCTCGCTCGACCTGGAGCGGGCGCTGGCCGAGGGCGTCAAGGCGTACGAGCCCGGACTGCTCGCCAGGGCGCACCGCGGCGTGCTCTACATCGACGAGGTGAACCTGCTCCAGGACCACGTGGTGGACCTGCTGCTGGACGCCGCCGCGATGGGCCGCTCCTACGTCGAGCGCGAGGGCGTGTCGGTGCGCCACGCGGCCCGGTTCCTGCTGGTCGGCACGATGAACCCGGAGGAGGGCGAGCTGCGGCCGCAGCTGCTCGACCGGTTCGGCCTGACCGTCGAGATCGCCGCCACCCGGGACCCGGCCGAGCGCGCCGAGGTGGTCCGCCGCCGGCTCGGCTACGACGCGGACCCGGCCGGCTTCGCCGCGCGGTTCGCCGAGGACGAGCGGACGCTCGCCGAACGCATCGTCGCGGCACGGGAGTTGCTGCCCAAGGTCGAGCTGACGGATGTGGCGCTGCGTCAGATCACCGCCGTGTGCGCCGCGTTCGAGGTGGACGGGCTGCGCGCGGACATCGTGATGGCCCGCACGGCCGTCGCACTGGCGGCCTGGGACGGGCGCACCGAGGTGCTGGAGGAGGACGTCCGCAAGGCCGCGCAGCTGGCGCTGCCGCACCGGCGCCGCCGCAACCCCTTCGACGCGCCGGGGCTGGACGAGGAGCAGCTGGACCGGACGCTGGAGGAGCACGCGCAGCCGGAGGACCCCGAGCCCGAGGACGACGGGCCCGGCCCGGACGGCGACGGCGGACCCCAGGACGGCCCGGACGGGGGACCGGAGGACGACGGCCCGGGGGGCGGCCCCGACGGCGGCGGCGCGCCCGAACCGTCCGACGGCGGCCCCGACGGACCCGCCTCCGAGGCGCCGGCCCCCGAGGCCCCCTCGCCCGAGGGCACCGAGGAGCCCGCGCAGTCGCCCGTACCCGCCCAACACCCCGCCCCCGCACGGGAGTCGGCGCCGGTCGCGGCCGGGGACCCGTACCGGACCCGGCTGTTCACCGTCAAGGGCACCGGGCAGGGCGCCCAGGGCCGCCGCTCCCCCGCCGAGACCACCGGCGGGCACACCATCCGCGCCCGCCGCCCGCAGGGCGCGCTCGCCCGGCTGCACCTCACCGCGACCCTCCAGGCCGCCGCACCGCACCAGGTGGCACGCGGGCGCAGCGGGCGGGCGCTGGTGGTGCACAAGGACGACTTCCGCGAACAGGTGCGCCAGGGACGGGAGTCCAACCTGGTGCTGTTCGTGGTGGACGCCTCCGGGTCGATGGCCGCCCGGCAGCGGATGACCGCCGTCAAGGGCGCGGTGCTGTCGCTGCTGATGGACGCCTACCAGCGCCGCGACAAGATCGGCATGATCACCTTCAGGGGCGCGGGTGCCGAGCTGGCGCTGCCGCCCACCTCCTCGGTGGAGGTCGGCGCGGCCCGGCTGGAGTCGCTGCCCACCGGCGGGCGGACCCCGCTGGCCGCCGGCCTGCTGCGCGCCCACGAGGTGCTGCGGGTGGAGCGGCTGCGCGACCCGAACCGGCGCCCGCTGCTGGTCGTGGTCACCGACGGCCGCGCCACCGGCGGACGGGACGCGCTCGGCCAGTCCCGTCGCGCGGCCGCGCTGTTCGCGGCGCAGGGCACGGCGAGCGTGGTACTGGACTGCGAGTCCGGCCCGGTCCGCCTGGGCCTGGCCCGCACCCTGGCCGGGCTGCTCGGCGGCACCGCCGTCAGCCTGGACGAGCTGCGCGCCGAGGGCGTGGCCTCGCTCGTGCGCCAGAGCCGTTCCGAGAACCGCGGTGCCACGTCGACTGCTTCGATTGCTTCCCCTGCTTCCACTGCTGCGACTGCTCCGATGCGAAAGGCGGCCTGAGCCGACATGCCCAAGGGTGTCCCCGAGAGCGTCCCCGACGACGGCCTGACGACCCGTCAGCGCCGTACCCAGCCGATCACCGCCGTGCACACCGGCCCCGGGAAGGGCAAGTCCACGGCCGCGTTCGGCATGGCGCTGCGGGCCTGGAACCAGGGCTGGTCGGTCGGGGTGTTCCAGTTCGTGAAGTCCGCCAAGTGGAAGGTCGGCGAGGAGAACGCCCTGCGCGTGCTCGGCGCCTCCGGCGAGGGCGGCACCGTCGACTGGCACAAGATGGGCTCCGGCTGGTCCTGGATCCAGCGCTCCGCCGAGCAGGAGATGTCCAGCGAGGAGGCGGCCAAGGAGGGCTGGGAGCAGGTCAAGCGGGACCTCGCGGCCGAGACCTACCGCTTCTACGTGCTGGACGAGTTCACCTACCCGATGCACTGGGGGTGGATCGACCCGGAGGAGGTGGTGGCCGTGCTCAGGGACCGCCCCGGCAGTCAGCACGTCGTCATCACCGGCCGGTACGCGCCCGAGGCGCTGACCGGATTCGCCGACCTGGTCACCGAGATGACCAAGGTCAAGCACCCCATGGACGCCGGCCGCAAGGGCCAGCGCGGTATCGAGTGGTAGACCGTTGAGCACCGGCCCCGTGAACATCCCCCGCCTCGTCGTCGCCGCGCCCTCCTCGGGCGCCGGCAAGACCACCGTCGCCACCGGCCTGATCGCGGCGCTCGCCGCCCGCGGGCTGGCGGTGTCGCCGCACAAGGTCGGCCCCGACTACATCGACCCGGGCTACCACGCGCTCGCCGCCGGGCGCCCGGGCCGCAACCTGGACGCCTTCCTGTGCGGGCCGGAGCGGATCGCCCCGCTGTTCCTGCACGGCGCGGCGGGGGCGGACGTCGCGGTGGTCGAGGGGGTCATGGGCCTGTTCGACGGGGCCTCCGGGCGCGGGGAGCTCGCGTCCACGGCGCACGTCGCCAAGCTGCTGCGGGCGCCGGTGGTGCTGGTGGTGGACGGCTCCTCGCAGTCCCGCTCGGTGGCCGCGCTCGTGCACGGCTTCGCCTCCTGGGACCCCGAGGTCCGGCTCGCCGGGGTGATCCTCAACCGGGTCGCCTCCGACCGGCACGAACAACTCCTGCGCGAGGCCCTGGAGGAGGGCTCCGGCGTCCCGGTGCTGGGCGCGCTGCGCCGCTCCGCCGCGGTCGCCACGCCGTCCCGCCACCTCGGGCTGATCCCGGCGGTGGAGCGCTCGGCGGAGGCCCTCCGGGCGGTCGCCGACATGGGCGAACTGGTCGCCTCCTCGGTCGACTTGGACGCCCTGCTCGAACTCGCCCGGACGGCACCGGACCTGGACGCCGAGCCGTGGGACCCGTCGGTCGAGGTCACCCCGGTGGCCGCGCCGGCGTCCGGCCGGCCGCGGATCGCGCTGGCGGGCGGCGCGGCCTTCTCCTTCTCGTACGCCGAGAACGCCGAACTGCTCGGCGCGGCGGGCGCGGAGGTGGTCCCGTTCGACCCGCTGCACGCCTCGTCGCTGCCCGAGGGAACGGCCGGCCTGGTGATCGGCGGCGGCTTCCCGGAGCTGTACGTCCGCGAGCTGAGCGGCAACGGCCCGCTGCGCGCCGCCATCGCCGCGTTCGCCGCCGCGGGCGGGCCGATCGCCGCCGAGTGCGCCGGACTGCTCTACCTGGGGCGGGAGTTGGACGGCCTGCCGATGTGCGGCGTGCTGGCCACCGACGCCCGGATGACCGAACGGCTCACCCTCGGCTACCGGGACGCGGTCGCCCTGCACGACTCCCCGCTGGCCCCGGCCGGCACCAGGCTGCGCGGCCACGAGTTCCACCGCACGGTCTGCGACCCGGGGGCGGGCGAACTCCCGGCCTGGGGCTGGCACCTGCCGACCGGGCCCCGCACCGAGGGCTTCGCGGGCGGCAACGTGCACGCCTCCTACCTGCACCTGCACTGGGCGGGCGCACCGGCGCTGGCGTCCTCCTTCACGGCCGCGGCGGCGGACTTCGCGGCGGGGGACTTCGGGGCGGGGACGGCGTAGGCGGCGGGGCAGCGGGGCCGGCGTAGGCGGCGGGGCGGCACAGGCGGGAGAAGCGGCAGCGTCTGCACGCGGCACCCGGCTTGGGCTTCCGCGGCGGCCCGCCGGGGACAACGGCGCGACGCCGCGGGCCGTCCCGACCTAGGCTGCGGGCATGCATGTGATCGTCCTCAACGGCGGGTCCAGTTCCGGCAAGTCGAGCATCGCCCGGTGCCTGCAGGAACTGCTGCCGGAGCCCTGGCTCCACCTCGGCGCGGACACCATGGTCGAGGCGCTGCCGCCCTCGCTGCGCAGCGGCGGCGAGGGCATCGGCGGGCTGGAGGACGGGAACGGCACGGTCGAGGTCGGTCCGGCCTTCGCCGCGCTGGACGCCGCCTGGACGATCGGCGTGGCGGCGATGGCCCGGGCCGGGGCCCGGATCGTCGTGGACGAGGTGTTCCTCGGCGGCGGCGCCTCACAGGCCCGGTGGCGGGCGGCACTGGAGGGCCTGGACGTGCTCTGGGTCGGGGTGCGCTGCGCCCCAGCGGTGGCCGCGGAGCGGGAGGCCGCGCGCGGTGACCGGGTGGCCGGGATGGCGGCCGCCCAGGCGGAGGCGGTGCACCAGGGCGTCGCGTACGACCTGGTGGTGGACAGCTCACGGGCATCCGCGGCGGACTGCGCCCGGGCCGTGGCCGCACGGGTGGACGGCCACACGGGGTGAACGGGTGAACGGGAGGGCGGGCGAGTAGGGCCGGTACGCGGACGCGCCGCCCCGCCCGCGTAGGCCCGCGGACGCCTCCTGGGCCACTCGCGGGCTGCTCCCGTGCTACGCCCGGTCGAGCAGCGCGGCGAGGTAGCACGCCACCTCGTCGCGCAGTTCCTCCGGCGCCGGGATGCGCCAGTGCCCGCTGCCCGCCGTCGCGTTGAACAGCACCCCGTCGCACCAGCGGAGCAGGCGGCGGGCGTCGGCCGCCGGGTCGGCCGAACCGCACCGCGCGAGCAGGGCGGCGGCGATGCCGGCGAAGCGCCCGCCCAGACGGTCGTAGACGGCGCGCAGTTCGGGCCGCCGGGTGGCCTCCAGGGCGAGCTCCAGGCGGGCCAGGGTGAGCCGGCGGCCGCTGGTGAGCGCCTGGTAGAGCACCTCGGCGCCGACCCGGACGAGCAGGTCCCGCGCGGCGGCGGAGGCGGCGGAGGCGGCCGGGGTGAAGGCGGAGGCAGCGGCGGGCGAGGCCGTGGCGGGGGCCTCCTCGGTGAGGACGGGCTGGCCCTCGGTCTCCCGTTCGACGATCCGGATGAGCGCGAGTTCGAGCAGGGCGGCCCTGGTCCGGGCGAGGTTGGAGGTCGAGCCGGCGGGCAGGCCGGCCTCCTCGTCCACGGCGCGGTGGGTCAGCCCGCGCAGGCCGCGCTCGGCGATCAGGGTGATGGCGGCGTCGGCGATCAGGGTCGGGCGCGGGGGCGTCATGGGTCCGATCATGGCCTCTCTCCTGGGGCGATCCCAAGTCACTACGGCAGTAGTGCCCGCAGACTACATCTGTAGTACGGTGCTGACAGATGAACACTACGGATGTAGTGCGAGGAGAGGAGCCCTCCCATGGGCAGCCCGCAGGGCAGTCAGCAGGCGATCGTCATCGGCGGCGGCATCGGCGGGCTCACCGCCGCCCTCGCCCTCCACCGGCAGGGCATCCCGGTCCGTGTCCACGAGCGCGCCGACTCCCTCGAACCCGTCGGCGCCGGGCTCGCCCTCGCCCCCAACGCCCTGCGCTCCCTCGACCGGCTCGGCATCGGCGGGCGCCTGCGCGCCCTCGCCACCCCGCACCCCGCCATCGGCCTGCGCCACCCCTCCGGCCGCTGGCTCGCCCGCACCAGCACCTCCGCCTTCGAGGCCTACTTCGGCGACACCATCGCCGCCGTCGCCCGCGCCGACGTCATCGCCGCCCTGGTCGACGCACTCCCGGAGGGCACCGTCCGCACCGGCTCACCCGCCACCCTCGTCACCCCCGGCAGCGCCACCGAACCCGCCGCCGTCCGCACCACCGACGGGGAGGAGACGGCCGACCTGGTCGTCGCCGCCGACGGCATCCACTCCGCGACCCGGGGCCTGCTCTTCCCCGGACACCCCGGCCCCCGCTACAGCGGATTCACCACCTGGCGCACCATCGTCACCCCCGGCCGCCGCCCGGCCGCCGCCGGCGAGGTGTGGGGCCGCGGGCGGCTCGCCGGGATCGTCCCACTCGCCGACGACCGCGTCTACGTGTACGGCGCCGCCCTCGCCCCGGCCGGCGAGCGGGCCGCCGACGGCGACGAACGGGCCGAACTCCTGCGCCGGTTCGGCGACTGGTGCGCCCCCGTCCCGCAGCTCTTCGCCCTGGCCGAGCCCGAACGCGTCCTGCGCCACGACGTCCGGGACCTCGCCGACCCGCTGCCCGCCCACCACCACGGCCGGGTCGCCCTCCTCGGCGACGCCGCCCACGCGATGTGCCCCTTCCAGGGCCAGGGCGCCTGCCAGGCCATCGAGGACGCCGTCGTCCTCGCCTCCCTGCTCACCCCCGGAGCCGACCCGGCCGCCGCCCTGCCCGCCTACACCGCCGCCCGGCTCCCCCGCACCACTGCCGTCGTCGCCGACTCCCGCCGCATCGGCGACCTCGTCGCCCTCCGCTCCCCCGCCGCCACCCTCCTGCGCACCACCGCCCTCACCCTCGCCGGCCTCCTCCCCGCCCGCGCCCTGCTCAGCCGCTCCGCCCGGACGTACGGCTGGCAGCCGCCGACCCTGGACGCGGCGGGCTGAGCGATTCGCGGCGGCCGGGCACCCCGACTACACGTCGGTGTCCTTCGGATGCCGGGGCGATGCATGGACCAGATGGACGGTTCGGGCCGCCTCGTCCACCACGTACCGCACCCGGCCGCCGGCGGTCACCTCGTACTCCCACTGCGGCAGCTCGACGCCCCCGAACACCCGGGTCGCCATGCGCCCCCGGAGGCGGTGCTGGCGGTCGGGGTCCCGCCCCGACAGGGGGCTCGTACGGAGCGCTTCGAAGCAGCGGCGGGCATTGCCGGGCGCTTCGGCGCACAGATCGCCCCAGCCCTTGGCGGCCTCGCTCGTACCGAACCGAAGGCGCCATTCGCCACCCACGGGTGGCGGCGGGACGTCGTCGCCGCGCTTGGAGCTCACGGCTCGACCACCTCGCCGTGGTCATCGCCGGGCAGGGGACGGGTGAGCTCGGCCGCCAGCTCCGGGTCGGCGAGGACTCTGGCGGTGGCGCGCCACTCGGCTATCACTCGGTGCAGACCGGCGTGCACGTCGAGCTCGACCACGTCACGCGTCGCGTCGACGAGGTCGACGACGAACTCGCGGACCTCCGCGGCCGACAGGTGCCTGGTCCACGGGAAGACCGCGGGAAGGGCGAGCAGCACGGCCCGCGCACCCTCGTCACTGGCGATCAGTGCCGCGAACAGACGGGCGGTGACGTCCGCGGTCTCCTCCCGCTGACGGTCGTGGCGCTCGGTGGTGAGGTACAGGTCCTCGCCGTCCCGCCGCGTGACGTGCACACGCTGGGCCCGCTCCACGGTGTCCGCGACACGCTTGGAGTTCTTCGACAGCTCGGAGAACGACACGGTGAGGGTCGACATGGCCCGACTGTAGTTCGGAACACGTTCCGAAGTCCAGGAGTATCGGGCTGCCGGACGGCCGGTGTCGGTGTCAGCTGCGATGATGCGCGGCATGGGTGACTCCGGCCGCCGGGCCATTGCCGAGTACTGGGACGCGGCCGCCGAGGCCTTCGACGAGGAGCCCGACCACGGGCTGCGGGAGGAGCCGGTGCGGGCGGCGTGGGTGCGGCGGGTGCGGGGATGGGTGCCGGGCGGGGCGGCGGACGTGCTGGACGTCGGCTGCGGCACCGGCTCGCTCGCACTGCTGCTCGCGGCGGACGGGCACCGGGTGACGGGGGTGGACCTGGCGCCCCGGATGGTCGCGCGGGCCCGGGCGAAGCTGCTCGCGGCGGGGCTGACGGCGCGCTTCCTGGTGAGCGACGCGGGCGCGCCTCCACTCGGGGACGGAAGCTTCGACGCGCTGCTGTCGCGCCACCTGGTCTGGACGCTCCCCGAGCCCGAGCGGGCGCTGCGCGCCTGGGTGCGACTGCTGCGGCCCGGCGGCCGGCTGGTCCTGATCGAGGGCCGCTGGCGCGAGGCCGGGCAGGCGGCCGCCTCGCCGTACCCGGCCGGGGCGGGGCGACTGCCCTGGGACGGCGGGATCGGGGCCGAGGAACTCGCGGCGGCCGTCCGGCCGTTGGTGTCCGAGCTGCGGGTCGAGCCGCTGGGCGGGGAGGCCGAGCTCTGGGGCGGCCCGGTGGACGACGAGCGGTACGCGCTGGTCGCGCGCCGTTGAGCGCGCCGCCGAGCGCGCCCTTGAACGCCCCCTTGAGCGCGCCGCCGAGCACCCCTCCGGGCGCCCGTCAGGCGTGGTTGCCGAAGGTCCCGTTGAACGGGTCGGACCGGTGGCAGGCGAGGCAGCGCAGCCGGGTGTAGATCGCCACCGCACCCATGAAGACGTCCTCGCGCCCGTCGGCCGGGGACTTGGAGGCGGCCGGCTCCCCACAGTCCAGGCAGACGCGGTGGGGGCGGGCGGCGATGGAGCAGGCGCGGCAGATCAGGTGGGTCGGGTGTTCCGCGTGCACGACGACGGGCTGCGGGCCGCCGTACAGCAGGTGGTCGCACCACGTGCAGGACTCGTCCTGCTGCGAGGCCAGCATCCGGGCGCGGGTCTCCTGCTGCCACTTCGCCGCCTGCTGCAGCGGCACCCTGACCGGCGGCCCCCACCCGGAGGCGGTCAGCCACTTGGCGCCCTCCGCGCCGGCGGCCCGCAGCTGGTCGTCGACGGCGATGTCCCTGGGGGTCTTCTCTTTCATCGGGGCCTCTCCTCCGGTGGGCTTCCGCAGGGATAACGCGGCCGGGACACGGCTGGACACGCCGTCCGCCGTCCCGCCCCGGGGAGCCGACCCTGCTTCAGAGGAGCGGCTCGGTGTCCCCGTGCGCGATGAGCAGCTTGCGCAGCAGGGCGTCGAGCCGGGTGCGCTCGTCCGGGTCGAGGGCGGAGAGGATGCGCTCCTCGTTGTGGACGTGACCGGCCAGCGCGCCGTCGATCAGCTCCTTGCCGGCCGGGGTGAGGCGGACCAGGACGGCGCGGCGGTCGGTCGGGCACGGGTTGCGCTCGACCAGGCCCTTGGCGGACAGCCGGTCGACCCGGTTGGTGATGGCGCCGGAGGTGACCATCGCGGACTTGAGCAGCGCGCGGGCGTTGAGCTCGTACGGCTCGCCGGAGCGGCGCAGGGTGGCCAGCACGTCGAACTCGGAGGAGTCCAGGCCGCAGGCGGTGAAGTACTCGCGCAGGGCGTTGTCGACCCGGACGTTGAGCCGTCGCAGCCGGCCGATCAGGGCCATGGGCCCGGAGTCCAGGTCGGGGCGGGCCCGGGCCCACTGCTCGACGATGTCGTCCACGGTGTCGCGCTGTCGCATGCCCGCCGCCCTCCCGGAGCCGTCTGTTCGAAGCCGTCCGCCCGAAGCCGTCCGTCCATCGCAGATATCTTAACATTCACATACTTGACGTTCTCCGATCCTGGGCGTAGAAAGTATCTCAACGTTCAGATAATCAACGTTCAGGGGGACGTCATGGCCGTCATGGACCGCAAGCGCGCAGGAATCGCCGTCACCGCCGCCCTCGCCCCGGCCGCGTGGGGCACCACCTACCTCGTCACCACCCAGCTGCTGCCCGAGGGCCGCCCGCTGCTGCTCGCCGCCCTCCGCGCGCTCCCGGCCGGACTGCTCCTGCTGCTGATCGGCCGTCGACTTCCCAAGGGGCGCTGGTGGGGGCGCGCGGCCGTACTCGGGATGCTCAACATCGGGCTGTTCTTCCCGCTGATGTTCGTCGGCGCGTACCGCCTTCCCGGCGGCGTCGCCGCCACCATCGGGGCGATCCAGCCGCTGCTCGTCACCGGGTTCTCGATCGGCGTGCTGCGGGTGCGGCCCGGACGGCGGGCGGTGATCGCCGGGCTGGTCGGGGTGGGCGGAGTGGCCCTGCTGGTGCTCAAGAGCGGCGCCCGGCTGGACGGCGTCGGGATCGCCTCGATGGTCGCCGGGATCTCGCTGATGGCCATGGGCACCGTCCTCACCCGCCGCTGGGGCCGTCCCGAGGGCGCCACCCTGCTCGACCTCACCGCCTGGCAGCTCCTGGCCGGCTCGGTCTTCCTCGTGCCGCTCGCCGCCGTGGTCGAGGGCGCCCCGCCCGCCCTGAGCGCCGCCAACCTGGCCGGCTTCGCCTACCTCGGCCTGTTCGGCACCGCGCTCGGCTACTTCCTCTGGTTCCGCGGCATCGAACACCTCGGCGCCGGCCCGGCCTCCTTCCTGGGCCTGATCAACCCGGTCGTCGCCACCCTCGGCGGCCTCATCGTCCTCGGCCAGACCCTCACCCCCTGGCAGCTCCTCGGCCTCCTCCTCGCCCTCGCCGCCATGCTCGTCGGCCAGGCCCCCGCCCGCCGCACCCCGCCCCCGAACCCGACCCCCCAACCGGCCACCGCAGCCACCCCCACCCACACCCCCGAACCAGCCACCGCCCGCTGACCCGGGCCTGCCCGAAGGCCGACACATCCCCCGATACCCGTGCCCCGCCGGTCCGTCCGGACGGGGCGCAGGCGTGTCCGGCGGGGCGGCGAGCCGTGGCGGAGGGGCCGCGCGAACGGCGGAACCCCACCCCCGCCCGCGGTGGAGAGGTCCTGGGACGCAGGTCCGGACGCAGGCGTGTCCGGCGGGGCGGCGAGCCGTGGCGGAGGGGCCGCGCGAACGGCGGAACCCCACCCCCGCCCGCGGTGGAGAGCTCCTGGGACGCAGGTCCGGACGCAGGCGTGTCCGGCGGGGCGGCGAGCCGTGGCGGACGGGCCGCGCGAACGGCCGACTCGCCCGGCTGGGGGGGTCAGCCAGTAGCGCGAACGTAGATGTCGGCGGCGCCGGGCACGCCACCGGGGATGGCGGCGACGCAGATGCCGCGGGCAGTGGGGGCGGGAGAGGTCCCTGGGGCCGGGTGGGGACCCAGGTCCGGGCAAAGACGCGTCCGGCGGGGCGGGGAGCGGTGGCGGATGGCCGCGTGGCTGTCGGAATCCGGCGCCCGGCCGTGGGGTCAGCCGGTGGCGCGGATGTAGATGTCGGCGGCGCCGGGGAGGCCTCCGGGGATGGTGGCGACGTAGATGCGGCGGGCGGTGGGGGCGGGGAGGTCGGTGGGGGTCGGGGTGGGGGTCCAGGTCGGGGTGGGGGGCGGGGTGGTGGGGGCCTCGGCGGCGTCGCGGGTGGGGTCGTCGTCGGGGGCGACCGCTGGGGCCGGGGCGGGGGCGGGGGCTTCGTCCGCAGGGTCGGCAGGGGGCTCGCTGACGTCCGGGGTGGCGGCGGTGGGGTCGGGCTCCGGGGCCGGGGGCTCGGCGGTGGCGGGCGGGTCGGGCGTCGGCGTGGGTGTGGGCGTGGCTGTCGGTGTCGGCGGCGTCGGCGCGGATTCGGGGAGTTCCGGGGCCTCGGCCGGCTCGTCGCCGCCGAGGGCGGCGACGAGGTCGGCCGGGAGCGGGGCGGCCGGGCCGGGCGAGGGGAGGTCGTAGGCGCTGAGGAAGTCGCCGAGGCCGGGGGCCCGTCCGCCGCCGAGGCGGTAGTGCAGGTAGGCGACCGGGGCGCCGTCGAAGGTGTGGGTGTAGACGGCGCCGACCGGGACGTAGAAGCGGCCGACGCCGGGGTGCTGGGAGGGGTGCAGGCCGGCCAGGCGTTCGGCGCGGTCGCGGTCGGTCTCGCGGCCGGTGCTGCCGGCGGTGAGCGCGTTGACGCCGCGCACCACGAGGGCGGCGGCGACGGACACGCAGAGCACCAGCCCGACGGCGACGGTGCGTCGCAGGACCGGGCGGCCGTGCAGCGCGGGCCAGGAATCGGTCACCATGCGCTCGGGTGGAATGCCGTCCACGGTTGTCGTGCTCCCCCGTTCGATCAGAACGCTCGTCGGGACGTCTGATCAGGCAATTCGTTCGAGGCGCCTGATCAGGACGTCACACTCTGCTCGACGTGGGACCGTAGCCGAGAGTTCCTCAGCCCAGGTAGGCGGGGGCGACCGCAGCCCCGGTGACCTGCCGCGCACCGCCCGAACCGTCCGCCGGGACGGTCCACAGGTCGGCGCCGTAGTCGCCGGGCAGGGCGTAGACCAGGGTGCCGTCGCCGGACCAGAGCGCCTGGTCGTCGATGTTGCGCTGTTCGGCGGTGGCGGTCTCGGTCATGGTGGCGAGGTCGAGGACGTACAGCCGCCAGGGGGCGTCGGCGGGCAGGCCGGGGACCCGCTTCTTGTACGCGACGCGGGTGCCGTCCGGGGAGAGCGAGGGGCATTCGACGTTGTCGTGCAGGGTGGTGAGGGTGCGGGCGGCGAGGTCGCCGCGGACGAGGTGGGTCCGGCCGGCACTGGCGAGGGTGGCGTAGAAGGTGGTGTCGTCGGCGAAGGTGACGCCCCAGATGTTGATGTCGTGCGCCTGGTACGGGTGGCCGTCGAGGACGACCGCGAAGTCCTCCAGGTTCTCCCGCAGGTTCCAGTCGCGGACGTCCACGATCGAGGTGCGGGTGGAGAAGTCGCTGCCCGCGTACGAGTCGCCGCTGACGAAGACCGTCCAGGCGGCGAGGTGCCCGGACGGGGAGACCCGGGAACGGGTGGGGATGCCGGCCGCCGGGAAGGCGCGGAGCTCGCGCAGGTGGTCGTCCAGGACGACGGCGCGGTAGGTGTCCTCCAGCGCGCCGTGCTGGGCCTGGAGGCAGATGCCGGTGCCGGCGGCGGCGTGGAAGCGCAGGCACTGGACGCCGGAGGCGGTGCGCGGGCCGTCGGGGCGGTCGGCGGCGACGGCGGTGATCTCGTCCCGGTGCGGGCCCCAGGCCATGTTGCGGAACAACAGCTGTCGTGCGCCGCTCTGCACCTGTAGTGACACGGGGCCGGAGGTGACCGACGGCCCGCCGGGCTGGGCCTGGTCCCGGCGGGCGGTGCGGTCGGAGGCGTGGAGGACGGCGCCGGTGCCGACCGCGCCGAGCAGGACGACGGCGACCAGCAGGATGATCATCCTGGTTCGGTTCTGCAGGTTCATCGGGTCTCCTCCGGGGTCTTCGCGGCGGCGGGGCCGGGCCGTCCGGCGGCAGGGCCGGGCTGCCCCGAGGCGGGGCCGGATTGCCCGGCGGCGGGTCCGGACGGGCGCAGCACCGCCGCCGCGCCGAGCACGCACAGCGCCAGCGCCCCCGCCGACCAGCCCAGCGCCGCCGGGCCGCCGACCAGGCCCCACAGCGCGCCGAACAGCAGCGAGCAGGCGAACCGGGCCAGCGCCTGCCCGGTGCCGACCAGGGCGAGCCCGGCGCCGCGCTGCTCGGCGGGTACGGCGTCGGCGGCCGCGGCGGCGAGCACGCCGTCGGTGGCCGCGTAGAAGGTCCCGTGCAGCACCAGCACGCAGAGCACCGCCGGCAGCCCGCGCAGCGGCGAGAGCAGCAGCCCGTACGCGAGCAGCAGCACCCCGTGCCCGGCGAGGAAGAGCCGGTGGCGGCCGATCCGGTCGGCGAGCGCGCCGAGCGGGACGGCGAGCAGCAGGAAGGCGGCGGCGGTGCCCAGCGGCAGCAGCGGGAAGAGGCCGACGGGCAGGTCCAGTCGGCGCTGGACGAGCAGGTAGAGGAAGGAGTCGCTGACGGTGGTGAGGCCGAGCAGGACGGCGCAGAGCGTGAGCCGGCGCAGCCCCGGCAGCCGCAGCAGGGTGAGGCTGTCGCGCAGCGAGGGGGCTGAAGTCGACAAGTCGTCACCCTGCTGCCGGTTGGGCACGAACAGCAGCAGGATCAGCACACCGAGCGCCGCGACGCACGCGCTGACCGTGAACACCGCGTCGTAGCCGTGCCGTTCGCCGCCGTCCGCGAGCAGCGGGCCGCCCGCCAGCCGCAGCACCAGGAAGGCGGTGAGCGGGCCCAGCAGGGCGCCGGCCGTGTCCATCGCCCGGTGCACCCCGAACGCCCGGCCGCGGTGGGCGGGGTCGGTGGCGAGCGAGATCATCGCGTCCCGGGGGGCGGTGCGCAGGCCCTTTCCGGTGCGGTCGACGGCGATCACGGCACCGATCAGCGGCACCGTGTGGACGAACAGCAGCAGCGGCCGGCACAGGGCGGACAGCCCGTACCCGACGGCCGCCACGGCCTTGTGGCGGGCCGCACCGTCGCGGCCGCGGCGGTCGGAGAGATGGCCGCCGACCAGCCGGACCAGTGCGCTGAACCCGTTCTGGATGCCGTCGAGCAGGCCGAAGCCGAGCGGGGAGAGGCCGAGGCCGGTGAGCAGGTAGAGGGGGAGGACGGCGGTGACCATCTCGGAGGAGACGTCGGTGACCAGGCTGACCGCACCGAGGGCGACGACCGCCCCGGGCACGGCGCCCCGCCGCACCGGGCCGGCGGCCGGCGCCGCGGAGGACGGGCCGGCGGAGGACGGGCCGGCGGAGGACGGGCCGGCGGGGGCCTTCGAGCTGCGCGAGTCCGCGACGTACACGGGCGTCAGTCCCCGAATCCGGTGAGGCCGGTGCGGTCGGTGCGGCCGGTGAGGCCGGCGGCGCCCGCGGAACGCGGCCGGCAAGCGGGGACGGGGGTGCCGCGGTCGGGGGATCCGGGGGTACGCGGTCGTGCGAAGGCCATGAGGTCCTCCGGAGGTCGGGGCTTCCCGGGCGGGGGCGCCGAGAACAGTAGGAGCGCCTCGGTGTCGTGTACCGCACAACGCAGGTGAAGAACAGGCGAACAGCTGCCGTGCCGGGGCCGATCGGGCGGACGGCTCCGCGGACGGCGCGACGGACGGGCCGAGCGCGGGTCGGCGGCCACGGGACCCCGCGTCGGATCTCACACCCGCCGCGATTGACCCGTTCCGGCCGGGCGTGGTGGGATCACCGGAGCTGGGACGAAGGGGTGCGGCACGTGAACGATCCGGTCGCCGGCGCCCCCCGCACCCTGGTGGTCGGGATCGGCGCGAGCAGTGGCGCCGAACGGACCGAGGTGCTGCGGCTGCTGACGGACACCCTCCGGGAGGCCGGTCTGGCGCGCTCCGCGGTGGCCCGGCTGGCCACCGTGGCGGGCAGGGCGGACCACCCGGCGGTGCGCTGGGCGGCCGATCACCTCACCGGAGCACCGGTACCGCTACCCGTGGACGAACACCCGCCCGAGGCGCTGGCGGACGTGTCCGTGCCGAACCCCTCCGCCGCGGTCGGTACGGCCGTCGGCACCGCGAGCGTGGCCGAGGCGGCGGCACTGGCGAGCGCACCGGGTGGCCGGCTCGTGGTCACCAAGCGGAAGTCGGCGCGGGCGACGGTCGCGATCGCCCGGGTGGCGACCGACGACCGCCCGACGCCACCCGACGCGGCGGCCGTTCCCGCCCCCGACAACCGGCACCAGCCTCCGACATCACCCGCGCCGACCAGCACCAGCCGTACGCCCGCAAGGAGACCCCGCGTGACCGCCCCCGAACCCGACCTGCGCCACCACGGCGACGCCGAGGTGCGCGCCGACGGGCTCGGCCTGGTCGACCTCGCCGTCAACGTCCGCACCGGCACTCCCCCGGCCTGGCTGCGCGAGCACCTCGCGGCCACCCTCGGCGACCTCGCCGCCTACCCCGACCAGGGTGCCGCGCGCGCCGCGGTGGCCGCCCGGCACGCCCGCCCGGTCGGGGAGGTGCTGCTCACCTCGGGGGCGGCGGAGGCCTTCGTCCTGCTGGCGCGTGTCCTGACGTCACGTCACATCGTCGTGGTGCACCCGCAGTTCACCGAACCGGAGGCGGCCCTGCGGGACGCCGGACACCAGGTGCACCGGGTGCTGCTCTCCTCCGAGGACGGGTTCCGACTGGGCGCCGTGCCCGAGGAGGCGGACCTGGTCGTCCTCGGCAACCCGACCAATCCGACCTCCGTGCTGCACCCCGCCGGGGCCGTCGCCGCACTGGCCCGGCCGGGGCGCACCCTGGTGGTGGACGAGGCGTTCATGGACACCGTCCCGGGAGAGCGGGAGTCCCTCGCCTCCGTCCGGGACCTGCCCGGCCGGGTCGTCGTGCTGCGCAGCCTCACCAAGACCTGGGGTCTGGCCGGACTGCGGATCGGCTATGTGCTCGGGCCCGCGCCGCTGATCGCCGAACTCGGCGCCGCCCAGCCACTCTGGCCGGTCTCCACCCCGGCGCTGGCCGCCGCCGAGGTGTGCAGCGGCCCGGCGGCGCTCGCCGAGGCCGAGCAGGCCGCAGCCGAACTGGCGCTCTGGCGTGAGCACTTGGTGAAGGGCCTGGCCGCCTTCCCGTCGGTGCGGCTGTACGGCGAGCCGGCCGCTTCCTTCGTCCTGGTCCGGCTCCCGGAGGCGGCGGCCGTCCGGCAGCGGCTGCGCGAGCACGGCTTCGCCGTCCGGCGCGGGGACACCTTCCCGGGACTGGGCGAGGAGTGGCTGCGGATCGCCGTCCGGGACGAGGCCACCACCGACCGCTTCCTCAACGCCCTTGAAGCCGTGCTCGGTTCGGCCTGACCGGCTGGAAAGCCGACCCGCTGGTCAGGCCGACCGGCGGAACAACCGGCCCGCCGGACGCCGCGCGGCGCTACCGGACTCCGAGCACCTCCGCCGCCAGGGCGGTCCCCCGCACCCGGGCCGCGATCTTGGCGAAGGCGGTCTCGCGCGAGGTGGAGACGTCGTCGGCGAACGGCGAGAAGCCGCAGTCGTCGGTGGTGCCGAGCTGGTCGACCGGGATGTACCGGGCCGCGGTCAGCACGCGGTCGCGCACCTCCTCCGGGGTCTCCACCTTGAGGTCGATCGGGTCGGTCACCCCGACGAACACCCGGATGCCGGGGCGAAGTTGCTCCGCGATGACGGCGAGGACGCGGTCGGGGTCGGCCTCGCTCGCCAGCTGCACGTAGAAGTTGCCGACGTTGAGCCGGAAGAGCTTCGGCAGCAGCCCGGCGTAGTCGACGTCCAGGCTGTGGGTGGAGTCCTGGTCCCCGCCCGGGCAGGTGTGCACACCGAGGCGGGCCCGCTCCTCCTCGGTGAACCGGTCGAGCACCCGGTTGTTGAGGGCCACGAAGTCGTCCAGCAGGCCACCTGACGGGTCCAGCTTCAGCGACAACCTTCCCTCGGTGAAGTCGAGTTGGACGACGTGGGCGCCCGCGTCCAGGCAGCCGCGGATGTCGGCCTCGGCCTCGCCGACCAGGTCCTCCAGGAACTCCTCACGCGCGTATCCGTCGATGCCGCCGGCCGGGTAGAGCAGGCTGAGCGCCGAGGGCGCGATGACGGCCTGCTTGACGGGCAGCGAGGTGTGGCGGCGGGCGTCCCGCAGATAGGTCTCGGCACGCACGTGGTACCGGAAGGGGCCGGCGGTCAGCCGCGGCAGCTGCCGGGTGTGCCCGTCGGCGAAGGGGATGACGGCACCGTCCCCGTCGAGGGAGGTCAGTCCGGTGAGGGGGTAGGTGGCGAAGCTCGGCTTGGCCTGCTCGCCGTCCACCAGGACGGGGCAGCCGAGTTCCACCAGCCTGGCCAGGGTGTCGGCGGTGGCCTCGTCCTGCACCTTCTTCAGCTCGTCGTCGGACAGGCGTCCTTCGGCGTGCTCCGCCAGGGCGTTCAGCAGGGTGGCCGGCCGCGGAATGCTGCCGATGGGCTCCGTGAGAATGGTCATGACTGGACGTTAGGAAGGGGGGCGCCCCGAGCACAACGGGGCGCACGGCGCACGCCACCGGGCCATTCACACCCCGCGCGCCCCTCCCTTCTCCTTTCACGCCCCCGGAACAGCGCGCCCCTCCGCCCACTCCCGTAGCCTGGCGAAGTCCTCGGTCAACAGGCCGATCCGGGGGTTGACGTGCAGGGCCAGCGCCGGCCCCGGGTGGTGGGCGGCGATCCACTCGCCGTCCTGCGGGCCGAGTTCGTCGTCCACCCAGACGAACGGGCGCCCGGCAGCCCAGGCGACCACGTCCCTGGTCTTCCAGTGCAGGCCGTCCGGGTCCTGGCCGAACAGGTCGGACCAGCGGATGTACGGGAGTTCGGGCAGGCCGATGTGCGGGCCTATGTGGGTGTTCGCCTCGCCCATCCACCCGGTGGCCCACACCAGTTCGTACGGCAGCGCCAGCAGCTCCTCGCCGTGGGAGGGGTTGAGCCAGACCCGCAGCGGCTTGACCCGGACGGCGGGGGGCTTGGCGTGCCTGGCGCGGGTCGCCTGCCGGGCCTGGACCGCCGCCAGGTGCTCCTGCTTCGCCACCCACCAGGAGGGGCGCAGCCGGTGGGTGTCGTAGCCCTCTGGCCTCCGCTTCGGCGCGGCGAAGGGGTTGAGCGGTCCGTCCACGTCGAGGAGGAGCAGGGGCTGCTGGGTCATACCGTGAATTCTCAGCCCGGCAAGGGCGCTTGACCAGCGATTTGCAGGTCACGATCAGGGCGCCCACACCGGGTGTCACGGTCGGGCGCCGGCAGACGTCACGGACGGCCCCCTCCCGCACCGGCCGTCAGGGGCGGTCCCACAGGTTGCGGGCGGCGAGCAGCGGAAGCACGCCCTCGCCGAACCAGTACGCCTCCTCCAGGTGCGGCATCCCGCTCAGCACGAACTCGTCGATGCCCAGCTCGTGGTACTCGCCGATCAGGTCCGCGACCTCCCGGTGGCTGCCGACCAGCGCCGTCCCGGCGCCGCCGCGCAGCAGCCCGATGCCGGCCCACAGGCCCGGGTACACCTCCAGCCGCTGCGCCGAACCGCCGTGCAGCGCCAGCATCCGCCGCTGCCCCTCCGACTCGCTCTCGGCGAGCGCCCGTTGGGTCTCCCGCACCCTGCGCGGGTCCATCGCGGCGAGCAGCCGCTCGGTCTCCGCCCAGGCCTGTGCGGCGGTGTCCCGGGTGATCACGTGCAGCCGGATGCCGAACCGGACGGTCCGGCCCCGGGCGGCGGCCAGTCCGCGGATCCAGCGGATCTTCTCCCGGACCTGGGCGGGCGGTTCGCCCCAGGTCAGGTAGACGTCCGCGTACCGGGCCGCGACGTCGCCGGCGGCCGGGGAGGAGCCGCCGAAGTACACCGCCGGCACCGGGTCCGGCAGCCGGTTCAGCCGCGCACCCTCGACCCGCAGGTGCGGGCCGTCGTGGTCGACCGTCTCCCCCGCCCAGAGCCGCCGGGTGATGTCCAGGAACTCCCCGGTCCGCGCGTACCGGGCGTCCTTGTCCAGGAAGTCCCCGTAGGCGCGCTGTTCGGCGGACTCCCCGCCGGTCACCACGTTGAGCAACAACCGCCCGCCGGAGTGCCGTTGGTAGGTCGCGGCCATCTGCGCGGCCAGCGTGGGGCTGATCTGCCCGGGGCGGAAGGCGACCAGGTACTTCAGCCGCTCGGTCGTCTGGCTGAGCATCGCGGTGGTCAGCCAGGCGTCCTCGCACCAGGCCCCGGTCGGCGTCAGGACCCCCTCGAAGCCCAACTGCTCGGCACTGCGGGCTATCTGCCCGAGGTAGCCGATGCTCGGCGGCCGGTCCGACCCGGCCGCGCCGGGCGTGGAACCGTGCCCGCCGCCGACGATCAGCCGGCTGTCGCCGTTGGTGGGGAGGAACCAGTGGAAGGTGAGAGCCATGGACGGACACACTCCTGGGGCCGGTACTGCCTGCGGTCGGTTGACGGAACCCACCGACCGCGACACCCGTCCGCCCACACCCGGCCCAGGTCCACGTGCAGACGGCGCACGAGGAGGGGCCGACCCGGAGCAGTCATGGTCCGATTCTCCGCGACGCCCCCACCCCGATCAAGCCCCGGCGCCGGGACACCTCGTCCCTCCGACGCCCCCGGCCCGAACGCCCCGCCGAGCCCGAACGCCCCGCCGAGCCCGAACACCCGAGCGCCCGAACGCCCGGAGACCCGAACGCCGGAAACCCGAACGCCGGAATGCCCGCAGGCCCCCTCCCGAACCGGGAAGGGGCCTGCGGGCGTTGCACACACCGGGTGCCGCGGTGAGACCGCGGTGGATCAGACCTGGCCGGCCTTCTCCAGGGCCGCGCAGCAGGTGTTGATCAGGAGGCGGGTGACGACGTAGGGGTCGACGTTGGCGTTCGGGCGACGGTCCTCGATGTAGCCCTTCTTGTCCACCTCGACCTGCCACGGGATGCGCACGGAGGCACCGCGGTCGGAGACGCCGTAGCTGTAGACGTTCCACGGGGCGGTCTCGTGCTTGCCGGTGAGGCGGGACTGGATGTCGTCGCCGTACTGGCTGACGTGCTCCAGCACGATCTCCTGGGAGGCGCCGAGCGACTCGCAGGCGGTGATGATGGCGTCGTAGCCCTCGCGCATCGCCTTGGTGGAGAAGTTGGTGTGGGCACCCGCGCCGTTCCAGTCGCCCCGGGCCGGCTTGGCGTCGAGGGTGGCGTCGATGCCGAACTCCTCGGCGGTGCGGTAGAGCAGGTAGCGGGCGATCCACATGTCGTCGGAGACGGTCAGGGCGTCGACCGGGCCGATCTGGAACTCCCACTGGCCGGGCATGACCTCGGCGTTGATGCCGCAGATGGCCAGGCCGGCGTCGAGGCAGCGGTCCAGGTGCAGCTCGACGATCTCGCGGCCGAAGACCTCCTCGGCGCCGACGCCGCAGTAGTAGCCGCCCTGCGGGGCCGGGTAGCCGCCCTCCGGGAAGCCGAGCGGGCGGGAGCCCTTGAAGAAGGTGTACTCCTGCTCGATGCCGAAGATCGACTCCTGCGCGGTGTACTTCTCGGCGACCTCACGCAGCAGGGCGCGGGTGTTGGAGACGTGCGGGGTGCCGTCCGTCTCCAGGACCTCGCAGAGGACCAGGATGTTGTCGCCGCCGCGGATCGGGTCCGGCACCACGCGCACCGGGTCCAGCACGCGGTCCGAGGCGTGGCCCTCGGCCTGGCTGGTCGAGGAACCGTCGAAGCCCCAGGTGGGGATCTTGTCGGCGTTGGGCAGGACGCGAGTCTTGGAACGGAGCTTCGCGGTCGGCTTGGTGCCGTCGATCCAGATGTACTCGGCCTTGATTGCCACGTCGTGTCCCTCGCGTTGCTGGGTGGTGGGTGCCCGCGTAGCGTTGCAAGCCGCCGTTTCCCGGTTGTTCCTCTCGTGTAACGCGCATGTGAACCAACCGTCCGCATTGGCACCGTCACGGTGCGGGAGTGCCGGGAGTGGCACTCCCGCCGCTACGGGTGCCGTCGGTCACGGCTCCGGCGCGGTCAGTGACGACGGGCGTGCGCGGCGCGACGGCGCCGGGTGGCCCACAGCGCGGCCGCTCCGCCCGCGACCAGGGCGGCGGCCCCCGCGGCGAGCGGGCCGGTGGCGCTGCTGCCGCCGGTGGCGGCCAGGTTCTCCGCCTTCTCCGCCTTCTCGGCCGTCTCGGCCGTCTCGGCCTTCCCCGACTTCTCCCCCTTCTCCGCCGCGGCCTGCGGGACGGCGGTGCGCGAGGCGGTGGTGTCGGAGGCCGGCTGGGCGGCGGCCGCGCCGGCGGGCGCGGTGCTCGCGCCGGCCGGGCCGGACGGGGTGGTCGCCGGGGTGGCCGCCGAAGTCGCCGCCGGCGCGGAGGGCTTCTCGCAGCTCACCGAGGCGACGGTGACCTTCCCGGTGACCTTGGCGACGTTCAGGTTGAGCGGGTTCACCTCCACCTGCACCTCCAGGGCCGAGGCGGCGGCGGTGGTCGTGGTGACGGTCTTCTTGGAGAACTCCACCGAGACGCTGCCGATCAGCGGCACGTCCACCTTGGTCGGGCCGTACAGGCCGACGGTCACCGGCTTGCCGAGCACGCTGAGCTTGACCGGGGCGATCACGTCGGCGGTGGGCTGCCCGTCCACCGGACAGGTCGCCTCGGCGCTCATCGCCTCCAGGCCGAGCAGCGCGGTGGCCGGCAGGCCGGGGGCGTGCACGTCGGCGTTGACGAGCTTGACGGAGGCGGTGGCGCCCTTGGCGTCGACGCGGGTGACCGACTTGCCGATGTCGGCCTTGACGAGCTCGACCGGGCCGGTCTGGTCGACCCCGGCCACCGTGGCCGTCAGGATCGACCCGTCGCGCTGGGCCGGCGACTCCACCTTGTTCAGCGCGATGTTGACCGGGATGTCCACCGCCTTGTTCAACAGGCTGACGTCCAGGTCGAGTTCGGCGGTGACGGCGCGCGCCTTACCGGGCGACGGGGCGGGCTCGGCCGCCTGGGCGGGCGCGGCGGTGAGCAGTGTGCTCGCCACCACGGCGGTGGCCGCGGCGGCGGAAACGATTCGGCGAGAAGACATGGCGATACCCCCACACAGATGAAACGATGAGCCGCCAGTCTTCTCGAACAATCCGTCACATGAGTAACACAGAAAGTCATTTCACTCGTTGGAGTGAGATTGGCGTTCCGCGCTGACTCACCTCTGCTACAGCGGCCGTACCGGCGCCGGAGCGCCTACGGCAGCCGCCAGTCCACCGGCTGCGCCCCCTGCCGCACCAGCAGCTCGTTCGCCCGGCTGAACGGCCGCGAACCGAAGAAGCCGCGGTCGGCCGACATCGGACTGGGGTGGACCGACTCCACCGACGGGACGTTGCCCAGCAGCGGGCGCAGGTTGCGGGCGTCGCTCCCCCACAGGATCGCCACCAGCGGGCCGCCGCGCGCCACCAGCGCCCGGATCGCCTGCTCGGTGACGGCCTCCCAGCCCTTGCCGCGGTGCTGGCCGCTCTTGCGCGGCTGCACGGTGAGCACGCGGTTGAGCAGCAGCACGCCCTGCCGCGTCCACGGGGTGAGGTCCCCGTTGGACGGCTGCGGCAGGCCCAGGTCGGTGCCGTACTCCCGGTAGATGTTGATCAGGCTCGCCGGGATCGGCCGCACCTCCGGCGCCACCGAGAAGCTGAGCCCGACGGCGTGCCCGGGGGTCGGGTACGGGTCCTGCCCGACGATCAGCACCCGCACGTCGGCGAAGGGCTGCTGGAAGGCCCGCAGCACGTTCGGGCCGGAGGGCAGGTAGGTGCGGCCTGCGGCCAGTTCGGCGCGCAGGAAGTCGCCCATCGCGGCGACCCGTCCGGCGACGGGTTCCAGGGCGGTGGCCCAGCCGGGCTCGACGATCTCGTTCAGTGGACGCGGTGCCATGGTCGCCACCCTATCGGCCTACACCGACAGGGCTTTCAGTGGATGATCATGTGATCGAGGCCGGTCGGGAGGGCTCCCGGCTACCCGACCGGCCGCCCCCGCAGCACCACCAGCCGCGGGTCCGCGAGCACCCGGACGTCCGCCCGCGGGTCCTCCCCGTACACCACGAAGTCCGCCGGCGCGCCCTCCTCCAGCCCCGGCCGCCCCAGCCACTCGCGCGCTCCCCAGCTCGCCGCCGACAGCGCCTGCGCCGGGCTCAGCCCCGCCTTCACCAGCTCCGCCACCTCGTCCGCGACCAGCCCGTGCGCCAGCGAGCCGCCCGCGTCCGTCCCGACGAACACCGGGATGCCGGCGTCGTGCGCGGCAGCCACCGTCTCGTAGCGGCGCTCGTGCAGCCGCCGCATGTGCGCCGACCAGGCCGGGAACTTGGCCTCGCCGCCGGCCGCGAGGTCCGGGAAGGTGGCGATGTTGACCAGGGTCGGCACGATCGCCACCCCGCGCTCGGCGAAGACCGGGATCAGCTCCTCGGTCAGCCCGGTGGCGTGCTCGACGCAGTCGATCCCGGCCGCCAGCAGGTCCGGCAGCGACTCGGCGGAGAAGCAGTGCGCGGTGACCCGGGCACCCTCCTCGTGCGCCGCCGCGATCGCCTCGGCCAGCGCGTCGCCGGGCCAGCAGGCGGCGAGGTCGCCGCGCTCGCGGTCGATCCAGTCGCCGACCAGCTTCACCCAGCCGTCCCCGCGCCGGGCCTCGGCCCGGACGTAGGCGGCCAGGTCGCCGGGCTCGATCTCGTGCGCGTAGTTGCGGATGTAGCGGCGGGTGCGGGCGATGTGCCGCCCGGCCCGGATGATCCGTGGCAGGTCCTCGCGCTCGTCGATCCACCGGGTGTCGGCGGCCGAGCCGGCGTCGCGGATCAGCAGGGTGCCGGCGTCCCGGTCGGTGAGGGCCTGCTTCTCGCTGGTCTCGGCGTCCACCGCGCCGTGCGCGTCCAGGCCGACGTGGCAGTGCGCGTCCACCAGGCCGGGCAGCACCCAGCCGGTCACCGTCCGCACGTCGCCGGCGGTCGGCGGGCGGGTGAAGCTCACCCGGCCGTCCACCACCCAGAGTTCGTCCCGGACGTCCTGCGGACCGACCAGCACCCGACCCCGTACGTGCAGCACCGCACCATCGCTCATGGCCGCACTCTACCGACGGGCGGGTTCCGTGTAAGCAGTCATGATGCGGCAGACTCGTTTCCGCACCCCCTCCCCGCGCAGCACCGCGCACCCGCGAAACCCCGCGGACCCCGCAAGACCCCGCAGAACCCCCGCGAAAGGCGATAAAGACGTGAGTCCCTTCCTCGACCTGCCCCCGCTCAGCGCCGCCGAGTTCGCGGCGATCGAGGACCAGGTGGCCGCGCTGCTGCACACCGAGGCCGATGTGATCGTCACCCAGGGCGAGGCGCTCCTCCCCCTGGAGGCCGCGATCCGCGGCGCCGCGCACCCCGGCTCGACCGCCCTCAACATCGTCACCGGCCCGTACGGGCAGACCTTCGGCAACTGGCTGCGCTCCTGCGGGACGAAGGTCGTCGACCTGGCCGTGCCCTTCGACAGCGCGGTGAGCGCCGAGCAGGTGGCCGAGGCCCTGGCGGCGAACCCGGAGATCGACTTCGTCTCGCTGGTGCACGCCGAGGCCGCCACCGGCAACACCAACCCGGTCGCCGGGATCGGTGCCGTGGTCCGCGAGCACGGCGCGCTGCTGATGCTCGACGCGGTCGCCTCCGTCGCCGCCGAGCCGCTGCTCACCGACGAGTGGGGCGTCGACCTGTGCGTCATCGGCGGCCAGAAGGCGATGGGCGGCCCGGCCGGGGTCTCCGCCGTGTCCGTCTCCGCGCGCGCCTGGGAGCGGATCGCCGCCAACCCGGCCGCCCCGCGCCGCTCCTACCTGTCGCTGCTCGACTGGAAGGAGCGCTGGACGGACGCCGGCCGCGCCGTGCTGCCGCACGCCCCGGCCCAGCTGGAGATGCTCGCGCTCGGCGCCTGCCTGGACCGGATCGCCGCCGACGGCCTGCCCGCCGTGATCGCCCGCCACCGCGCCGCCTCCGCCGCCACCCGGGCCGGTGTCCGCGCGCTCGGCACCCTGGCCCCGTACGTCGTCGAGGACGCCCACGCGGCCCCGGTCGCCACCACCCTGCGCACCCCGGACGGCGTCGACGCGACCGCCCTCGCCGCCCGCCTCGACCCGGCCCTGCCCGTCCAGCCGGGCGGGGGCGCCCTGGCCGGCTCGATGCTGCGGGTCAACCACTACGGGCAGGCGGCCGCGCTGGACACCGTCCGCGCCTGCCTGTCGGCCCTCGCCGGGGCGACGGACGCCGAGGCGGCGCCCGCCCTGGCCGCCGCCGAGGCCGCCTGGAGCGCGACCGTCGGAGCCTGATCGGCCCGAGCGCACACGGCCGAGGCCCCCGCAGGACGTCCTGCGGGGGCCTCGGCCGTACCCGGGGCGCCGTACCCGGGGCGCCGTACCCGGGGCGCCGTACCCGGGGTCAGTGCCCGTTGACGTCCACCACCTCGACGCCGCGGATGTTCCGCTCGATCTCCTCGGCCGGCAGCGCGATCGCCAGCGCCCAGTAGTAGACGACCAGCGAGAACGCCACCACGACGACGATGTCCCACCACAGCGGCAGGTTCCCCTGCGCGCCCACGCCGAAGGTGCCCTGCCAGGAGGTCAGACCCATGCCGATCAGGTAGACCGGCAGCCACTGCCCGGCCCGGAAGTCCATCCGGGGAGCGTTCGGCAGCCCCTTCGAGCGCGCGTACCAGGAGTACCCGCCGAGCAGCAGGTAGCCGATCACGATCGCCAGGCCCAGGCGCCACAGGGTGTCCCAGCCGGACCAGTAGATGACCAGGCTGGCCACCACGAAGGCCAGCGGCGAGACCACCGAGCCGGCGGGCAGGTGGTACGAGCGCTCCATCCCGGGCAGCCGCTTGCGCAGCACCCCGAAGGCCAGCGGGGCGCCCGCGTACATCAGCACCACCGCCGAGGTGATGAAGCCGACCAGCCGCTGCCAGCTCGGGAAGGGCAGGAAGCAGATCACCCCGGCCACCCAGGCGATGAGCAGGCCGAGCCAGGGCACCGCGCGCTTGTCGGTGGCCTGCAGCGTCTGCGGCGCGTAGCCGTTGCGGCTCAGGCCGTAGGTGACCCGGGAGCTGGAGGTGATGTAGACCAGCCCGGTGCCGGCCGGCGAGATGACCGCGTCGATGAACAGCAGGGTGGCCAGCCAGCCCAGGCCGATCAGGGTCGCCAGGCCGGCGAACGGTCCGCTGATCCCGGGATAGTCGAGGGTGCTCCAGCCGTGGGCGAAGGTCTCCGGCGGCAGGGCGCCGATGAACACCACCTGGAGCATCACGTAGACGATCGTGCCGATCACCACCGAGCCGAGCACCGCGCGGGGGATGTCCCGGCGCGGGTTGCGGCTCTCCCCCGCCCACTGGATGGCCTGTTCGAAGCCGAGCAGCGCGAAGATCACCCCGCTGCTGCTGATCGCGGTGAGCACGCCCTTGGCGCCGTCCGGCGCGAAGCCGTGCACGTCGAAGTTGGAGCCGTGGAACTCGGTGATGCCGAGCGCGAAGATGGTCAGCACCGGGACGGCCACCTTCCACACGGTGGCCGCGCTGTTGGTGTGGGCGAGCAGCCGCACGCCGAGGAAGTTGATCGCGACGAAGACTCCGAGCAGGGCGGCCGCGACGACGAACCCCCAGCCGGTCAGGGTGAGGTTCTGGTTCAGCAGGCCGTCCGCCCAGCTCCAGTGCTGGGCGTAGTTGATCATCGCCTGCACCTCGATCGGCGCGATCGTCGCGGCCTGCAGCCAGGTGAACCAGCCGAAGGACATCCCGGCGAACCCGCCGAAGGCGTAGTGCGGGTAGCGCGCCGTGCCGCCCGCCACCGGGAACAGCCCGCCCAGCTCGGCGTGCACCAGCGCCAGCAGGACGATCGCCACCGCGCCGATGCCCCAGGACAGCAGCGCCGACGGCCCGGCCGCCACCGCCGCCTTCTGCGCCCCGAACAGCCAGCCGGAGCCGATGATCGCCCCGACCGAGGCCCAGAGCAGTCCGATGACGCCGACCTCGCGCCGCAGCGCGGTGTGCCCCGAGCCGGGCGGATTGGATGAGGAATGGGCCATGGCCGATCGCCTCTCGAAGCAGGAGGAATTCCTCCGACAGTGCCGCAGCCCGACCGACTCCCCGCCCCGAAACGCCCCGCACCCCGCACCCCTCACTCGAACAGCCCGCGAGAACGGCCCGCGGGACCAGCCCCGGGGAACGGCCCGCGGGAACGGCCTGCGGGGACCCGCCGCGGGAACCTCCGCCGGCACAGTTCCCGAAGCGTTCACCCGCCCGGCACGCGGAGCTCACCGGAGGCAGGCAGGCTCCCGAGCAGGGCCTGAAGTTGGCTATACAACTTCAGGCCGCACGAGAGCCCGACAGCACAGCCCGACACCACAGCCCGACACGACAGCCGTAGTGCCGCCGAGGAGAAGACCGATGACCGAACTGCCGCCGTACTGGCTGCGCGACAACTGCCCGTGCGCCGAGTGCCGGGACCCGCGCAACGGGCAGAAGCTGTTCCAGATCGACGACCTGCCGCAGGACCTGGCGGTCACCGGGAGCGCGGAGGCCCACGGGCACCTGGAGGTGCACTGGTCGGACGGGCACCGCTCCCGCTACCCGCTGGAGTGGCTCGACCGGGCGGACGACGGCGACGGGCGCACCGAGCAGGGCAAGCGGCTCTGGACGGCGGCGGACTTCGCGCCCGACATCCCGCAGGCGCGGTGGGAGGACTACCTGACCGACCCGGCCGAGCGGGCCGCGGTGCTGGCCGCCGTACGGGACGGCGGCTTCGCCGTGCTGCGCGGGGTGCCGGCCGTCGAGCGGCAGGTCCTGCGGGTGGCGGAGAGCTTCGGCCACGTACGGGTCACCAACTACGGGGAGCTGTTCGACGTCCGGGTCGAGCCGGATCCGAACAACCTCGCCTTCACCAGCGTCGCCATCGCCCCGCACACCGACAACCCGTACCGGGACCCGGTGCCGACCCTCCAGCTGCTGCACTGCCTGGAGAACTCGGCGACCGGCGGCGACTCCGGACTGGTGGACGGGTTCAAGGCCGCGGCGATCCTCCGGGAGGAGGCGCCGGCCGCGTTCGAGGTCCTCACCCGCACGCCCGTCCCGTTCGTCTTCCGCGACCGGGGCACCGAACTGCGCGCCGACCGCCCGCTGATCGACGTGGACCCTCGGGGCCGGATCCGCGAGGTCAGGTTCAACAACCGCTCGATCGGCACCGTCCGGGCCGGCGGCCCGGCCGAGCTGAACGCCTTCTACGCCGCCTACCGCCGCTTCGCCGCGATCACCCTGCGCCCCGAGCTCCAGCTCACCTTCCGCCTCGGCCCCGGCGACTGCCTGATCTTCGACAACACCCGCCTGCTGCACGCCCGGACGGCCTTCCAGCAGGACGGCCACCGCCACCTCCAGGGCTGCTACGCCGACCTCGACGCCCTGAACAGCACCCTCGCGGTGCTGCGCCGCCGCACCGCCGCCCTGGACGCGATCGCCGCCCTCTTCGCGGGCGAGGGCGCCGGGGAGTACCTGGGCGAGGAGGTCACCATGGCCGAGCACATGCTCCAGGCCGCCGCTGCCGCCGAGGCCGCCGGGGCGCCCGGGCACCTGGTCGCCGCGGCGCTGCTGCACGACGTCGGGCACTTCTTCGACGAACACGGCCAGGAGGCCCTGCACGGGCGGGATCTGATGCGGGGTCAGGACAACCGCCACAGCGACTCCGGGGCCGACTGGCTGGCCCGCTGGTTCGGCCCGGAGGTCACCGAGCCGGTCCGGCTGCACGTGGCCGCCAAGCGCTACCTGTGCGCGGTCGAGCCCGGGTACCGGGAGCGGCTCTCCGCGGCCTCCGAGTACACCCTGGGCGTCCAGGGCGGCCCGATGGACGAGCGCCGGGCCGCCGCCTTCGCCGAACTCCCGGGCGCGCGGGACGCGGTGGCGGTACGGCGCTGGGACGAGCAGGCGAAGGTGGCCGGCGCCCCGACGCCGGGCTTCGCGCACTACCGCCCGCTGCTCGCCGCGCTCATGCGGTAGCCGCTCGGCTCATCCCGCCCGGCTCATCCCGCTCGGGGAACGCCCGCCCGGCTCATCCCGCCCGGGGAACGCTCGCGCGGCACCCGCGAGGGCTTCAGTCCAGCTCCCGCGCGTGCCGCGAAAGCGCCGAGGTGGCCAGCGAGTTGTGCACGCTGAACGCCACCGTCCCGGGCAGGTAGCGGTCCTGGGACCACTCCACCGGCGTGCCCGTCGGGTCGGTCGTGCGGCGCCGCTCGCGCAGCAGCGGACCGCCCCGGCGGCAGCCGAGCAGCCGGGCGTCCTCGGCGTTGGCCGGGACGACGTCGATGGTGTGGTCGGCGTCGGTGAACAGGATGCCGTGCTCGCGCAGTACTTCGGTGTGCGAGACCACGTCCGGCGGCAGCTCGGCGACGATCTCGCCGACCCGCGGCGGGTAGACGGTGCGCTCGACCATCACCGGCGTGCCGGACAGCGTCCGCAGCCGGACGATGACGTACACCTCGGCGCCCGGCTCCAGGCGCAGTTGCTCGCGCTCGGCGGCGTCGGCCGGGCGGCGCACCAGCGAGTCCAGGATGCCGCCGGGCTCCTCGCCCATCGAGTACGCCCAGTGGGTGAAGCTGAGCAGTTCGGAGAAGCTCTGCACCCGGGCGCCGCCGAGGACCACCCGGCGGGTGCCGCGGCGGGAGGTGACCAGCCCGTCGGAGCGCAGCACCGCGAGCGCCTGGCGGACGGTGCCGCGGGAGACGCCGTACTGCTCGGCCAGCGCGCCCTCGGCGGGCAGCCGGCCGGCCTCGCCGTACGCGCCGGTGGTGATCGCCTCGCGCAGGTCGGCGGCCACCTTCCGGTACAGCGCGCCCGGGCGCTCGGCCGGGGGCTCCCCGGCGGCCGAGTGGCCCCCTGCGGCCGGGGGCTCCCCGGCGGCCGAGTGGCCCCCTGCGGCCGGGGGCTCCCCGGCGGCCGAGTGGCCCCCTGCGGCCGAGTGCTCCGCGGTGGCCGAGTGGGCCCCGGCGGCCGGGCGCTCCTCGGCCCCGGGGCGCTGGGGCTCGGTTGCCACGTCAGTCAATGTCCCTCCTGGGGCGGTGTCCTGCGCAGCCGTACCGGCGCGGACAGCCCGACCTTATCCCGCTGCGCCTTCGAAGCATCGCACCGAAAGGTTCACGCTCCGATGGCCGGATTCCACCGTTCCCGCAGCCGACCCCGGTTCTGGGCCATCCGTTCACCTTCCCGTCACCGGGCTCCGGCGTACTTACTGCCGTCAGCGAAGTTGGCTAGTCAACTCGGACGACGTCGATCGATCGCCCATCCGGCCGGTCCGCCGCCCTTCGCGAGACGCAAGCCCGCGGAACCCCCCGCGAACGCCCCTCGCCGTACGCCCCCTTAACAGGAGACTTCCCCGTGACCGTGCACCGCGCCCGCGCCGCCGCCTTCGCGGCCGTACTGACCGCCGCCGCGCTCTCCCTCACCGCCTGCGGCTCCGCCGGTTCGAGCGCCAAGTCCGGCGACGCCGCCAAGGACGGCGCCAAGGACGCCAAGACGGCCACCTCCGTCGCCGACTTCGGCGGCATGGACGGCCTGATCGCCGCGGCCAAGAAGGAGGGCAAGCTGCACGTCATCACGCTGCCCCGGGACTGGGCGAACTACGGCAAGATCATCGACGGCTTCAAGGCCAAGTACGGCATCGAGGTCGAGGAGGAGAACCCGGACGGCACCAGCCAGGACGAGATCAACGCGATCAACTCCCGCAAGGGCCAGGACCGCGCCCCCGACGTGGTCGACCTGGGCAGCGCCTTCGCCCTCCAGGCGGTCAAGGACGGCATCCTCGCCCCCTACAAGGTCGCCACCTTCGACAAGGTGCCGGACACCATGAAGGACGCGAACGGCGCCGCCGTCAACGACTACGGCGGCTACGTCTCCATCGGCTGCGACGCCAAGAAGATCACCAACTGCCCGAAGACCTTCGCCGACCTGCTCAAGCCGGAGTACAAGGGCCAGGTCGCCCTCAACGGCAACCCGACCAAGTCCGGCTCCGCCTTCGGCGGCGTCTACGCGGCCGCGCTCGCCAACGGCGGTTCGCTGGACAACGTCCAGCCCGGCATCGACTTCTTCGGCAAGCTGAAGCAGGCCGGCAACTACAACCCGGTCGAGTCGACCCCGGCCACCATCGAGAAGGGCGAGACCCCGATCTCGATCGACTGGTCCTACCTGAACGCCGGTTACACCGACGAGTTCAAGGACAAGGGCGTCGACTGGAAGGTCTCCATCCCGACCGACGGCTCCTACGCCCAGTTCTACAACCAGGGCATCAACAAGTGGGCCCCGCACCCGGCGGCCGCCCGCCTGTGGCAGGAGTACCTGTTCAGCGCCGAGGGCCAGAACCTCTTCCTCGGCGGCTACGCCACCCCGTCCACCTTCGAGGCCCTGAAGAAGGACGGCACCCTGGACACCACCGCGGCCGCCAAGCTGCCGACCGTCGAGAAGCCGTTCACGACCTTCCCGACCGTCGACCAGATCAACGCGGCCAAGAAGGTCGTCACCGAGAACTGGACCAAGGCCGTCGCGGGCTGACACCCCGGCCACGTACCGCACTTCGGGCTGAGAAAAGGCACTCATGACCACGGCTCCCACCCCGGTGCCGACCACCCCCGCCGCCACCTCCCCCGGTGGCGGCGCGGGGGCGTCCGCCACCGCCACGACCACCTCCCCCACCAGCACGGCCCCCACCCCGCGGCGCCGGCCGCTCGCCCGCCTCGGCGGCGCGTCCTGGCTGGCCACCGTGCCGCTGCTGCTGTTCTTCCTGATCGGCTTCGGACTGCCCACGGTCGCCATCGTGATCGGCGCGTTCACCACCTCCAGCGACGCGGAGGCCGGCGCCGGGCAGTTCACCTTCGACAACCTGACGGCCTCCGTCCAGGGCGGCTACCTGACGGCCATGCTGAGCAGCCTCAAGCTCTCCGCGCTGACCGCGCTGCTCGCCACCGCGCTCGGCCTGCCGCTCGCCCAGGCCGTCGTCACCTCCCGGCGCGGCTGGCTGCGCCAGGCGGTGCTCACCGCCTCCGGCGTGCTCGCCAACTTCGGCGGCCTGCCGCTCGCCTTCGCGTTCGTCGCCACCCTCGGCAACGCCGGCGAGATCACCAAGCTGCTGCACCTCACCGACCACGGCTGGTCGCTGTACTCGTTCACCGGCCTGACGGTCGTGTACCTGTACTTCCTCGTCCCGCTGATGGTGCTCACCATCACGCCGGCCCTGGACGGCCTGCGGATCCAGTGGCGCGAGGCGGCCCAGAACAACCGGGCCACCACCGTCCAGTACTGGCTCCACGTCGCCCTGCCGATCCTGGCGCCCTCCCTGCTCGGCGGCTTCGTGCTGCTCTTCGGCAGCGCCTTCGCCGCCTACGCGACGGCCGCCGCCATGACCGGCGCGACCGTCCCGCTGGTCAGCCGCTCGATCGCGGACGCGCTCTCCGGCAACGTGCTGGTCGGCCAGGGCAACCTCGCCCTCGCGCTCAGCCTCAACATGATCATCGTGGCCGTCCTGGTGATGGCCGTGTACCTCCCCCTCCAGCGCCGGAGCGCCCGATGGCTCAGCTGACCACCCCCGCCCGCCCCGGCCGACGCACCGTGCGCTGGTGGCGCGGAGCCGTGCTGCTGCTCGCCGGCGTCTACTTCGTCGTCCCGCTCGCGGCCTCCTTCTGGTTCTCCATCGACGACCCCAAGGGCATCTCCTTCGAGGCCTACACCGGGCTGCTCTCCGCCCCCGGCTTCCTGGACAGCCTCTGGCTGACCCTCGGCCTCGCCGTGGTCACCGTCCTGGTGCTGCTGCTCCTGCTCGTCCCGGCGCTGATCGCCGTCCGGCTCGGCTCGCCGAAGCTGCGCCCGGTCATCGACGTGCTCTGCACCCTGCCGCTGGTCGTCCCGCCGGTCGCCCTGACCGCCGGTCTGATCGGTGTGCTCCGCTGGGGCCCGGACTACCTGATGGACACCCCGTTCTTCCAGACCTTCGTGTTCATCCAGGACCCGGACTTCCCGCTGGTGCTGGTCATCGCGTACGTGCTGATGGCCCTGCCGCTCGCCTACCGCGCCCTGGACGCCGGCCTGCGCTCGATGGACGTGCGCACCCTGGTCGAGGCCGCCCGCAACTGCGGCGCGAGCTGGCCGCGCGCGGTGCTCACCGTCGTCCTGCCCAACCTGCGCGGGGCCCTGCTGAACGCCTCCTTCCTCACCCTGGCCCTGGTCCTCGGCGAGTTCACCACCGCCTCGATCCTCGGATTCCAGCCCTTCCCGGTGTGGATCTACTCGGTCGGCAACAGCCAGGCCCACATGTCGGTCGCGGTCTCCATCCTGAGCCTGCTGCTCACCTGGCTGCTGCTGCTCCTGCTGGCCACCGCCGGGCGCGAGCGCCACGCCAAGACCGCCACCTCCTGACCCCCGGAGTTCCCAGTCATGACCACGCCCACCGCCCTCGCCAACGGCGTCTCGCTCTCCCCCGGCAGCGCCACCGTCGAATTCCGCTCCCTGCGCCGCGCGTTCGGCGCCACCACGGCCCTCGACGGCCTGGACCTGACCGTCCACCCGGGCGAGCTGCTCGCCCTGCTCGGCCCGTCCGGCTGCGGCAAGACCACCGCGCTGCGCATCCTGGCCGGCTTCGAGCAGCACGACTCCGGTGAGGTGCTGGTCGACGGCCGGGACATCACCGCGATCCCCGCGCACAAGCGCGACGCGGGCATGGTGTTCCAGTCCTACAGCCTCTTCCCGCACCTGACCGCCGTGGACAACGTCGCCTTCGGGCTGCGGATGCGCGGCACCGGCAAGGCCGAGCGCCGCAAGCGGGCCCAGGAGCTGCTGGAGCTGGTCGGCCTGCCGCACCGCGCCGACCACTACCCGCACCAGATGTCCGGCGGCCAGCAGCAGCGCATCGCGCTCGCCCGCGCGCTCGCCCTCCAGCCGCGCGTCCTGCTGCTGGACGAGCCGCTGTCCGCGCTGGACGCCAAGGTCCGCCTCCAGCTGCGCGACGAGATCCGCCGCCTCCAGCAGGAGCTGGGCATCACCACCCTGTTCGTCACCCACGACCAGGAGGAGGCGCTGTCGATGGCCGACCGGGTCGCGGTGCTGCGGGCCGGGAAGCTGGAGCAGTGCGCCACCCCGTCCGAGCTGTACGGCCGGCCGGCCACCGCCTTCGTCGCCGAGTTCGTCGGCACCATGAGCCGCATCCCGTGCACCCGCGTCCCGGACGGCGTCGAGGTGCTCGGCCGCCGGCACGCGGTGGACGGCGAGCTCCCGGCCGACGGCGAGCTCCAGGTGCTGGTCCGCCCGGAGAACGTCACCCTGACCCCGGCCGAGGACGGCCCCGCACTGGTGATGACCGCCTCCTTCCTGGGCGCCGTCACCCGGCTCACCGTCCGCCTGGACGACGGCACCGAGGTCAAGGCCGACCTGCCCACCGAGGCCGCCGCCGCCCTGCCGGCCGGCGCCCGGGCCGCGCTCACCCTGCCGGAGCGCCCGGTGCTGGTGGACCGCCGCACCGCCTGAGAACCTCGTACCTCCCCGCTCCGTCCGCCGGAGCCCCGAAGAACCACCGAAGGTACCGCCATGCCTGACTCCGCCATGCCCGAAACCAACGCCGTCACCGCCGCCGCCTCACCCGCCGCCGCCCTGCCCGCCGCCGTCCTGTTCGACATGGACGGCACCCTGGTCGACACCGAGCAGCTGTGGTGGCAGACCGCCGCCGAGATCGCCGAGGAGCTGCACCGCCCGCTCACCGACGAGGACGCCCCCGAGGTGCTCGGCCAGGCCGTCGAGCACACCGCCGCCCACCTGCACAAGGTCAGCGGCACCACCCTCGGCGAGGCCGAACTCGCCGCCCGGCTGGGCGATTCCTTCGCCGCCAGGGTCGCCGCCGAGACGGTTCCGCGCCCCGGCGCGCTCGCCCTGCTGGCCTCACTGCGCGACGCCGGGGTGCCCACCGCACTGGTCTCCGCCTCCCCGCGCCGGGTGGTGGACCTGGTGCTGTCCGCCATCGGCCGGGACTGGTTCGCCGTGACCCTGGCCGCCGAGGACACCGAGCGCACCAAGCCCGCACCCGACCCGTACCTCGCCGCCGCCGAGCGGCTCGGCCTGGACCCGGCGGCCTGCCTCGCCGTCGAGGACACCCCGACCGGGGTCGCCTCCGCCACCGCGGCCGGCTGCGCCGTGCTCGCCGTGCCGTCCACCGCGGTGCCGATGCCCCGGGGCGAGCGGATCACCCTGCTCGCCAGCCTGGAGCAGGCCGACCTCGCCCTGCTCGGGAAGCTCGCCGGTTCCGGCGCGGTTCGCCCCTGACATGCCCTATCTCCTGCTCGCGCTCGCCATCGTCAGCGAGGTCTGCGCCACCAGCTGCCTCAAGCTCACCGAGGGGTTCACCCGGCTCTGGCCGAGCCTCGGCGTCGGCATCGGCTACGCGCTCTCCTTCGTGCTGCTCGGCCGCGCCCTCAAGCACATACCGGTCTCGGTCGCCTACGCGGTCTGGTCCGGGGCCGGCACCGCCGCGGTCGCCGGGATCGGCGTGGTGGCCTTCGGCGAGTCGCTCGGGCGGCTCCAGTGGCTGGGCATAGCGCTGGTGATCGTCGGGGTGGTCGTTCTCAACCTCAGGGGCGGACACTTCTGACGGCTCGTCACTTCACGAACAACTGATCAACTCCCCTGTCGGGGCGGGAAGTCGGACGTGCCGACCGCCCGCCCCGAACGCTTCGCTACGGTGTCCCCCATGACGGACCCCCGGCCCCATCACTACCGCTTCGTCCACCGCGAGCTCGCCCGCCAGGTACTGGAGTTCGGCCCGCGCGTGGCCACCCCGACCCCGGACGGCAACAGCCTGCTGCCCGTCGTCACCCAGATCTGGGACGACCTCGGCGCCGCCCTGCCGCCCGAGGACCGCCTGCCCCACCACGGCCTCGACTGCCGGCACCTGTCGGTCGACGGCCACCACATGCTGCTGGTCACCCTGCCCACCCCGGCGGGCGCCACCGAGGCCCACTTCGTCGCCGCCGTCCAGCCCCAGGGCGCCAGGGCCGTGCGCTACGTGACGCTGGAGCACGCGATCAGCCCCCTCGACGGCAGCCCCGGCACCGTCCTCGGCGAGTGGACCGCCGAGAGCCACCTCAACCACGGCCCGGGTCCCTCGCCCGTCGCCGAACTGTTCGTCACCGCCGTGGTGCAGCTCGTCACCCCGAAGAAGCGCGGCTTCTGGCGCCGCTGAGACCCGACCGCACACGTACTCCTCCGGGCCGGGCCGGCGGCGTCAAGAAGGCGTCGACGGCCCGTAAAAGTCACGCAAACATCCTCCTCCGCCCCCGGATACGGCGATCACCGGCGCAACGGTCGGGGCTATGCTCGCCCGGTCCGACAAACCACGCATCGGGGGGCGAAAGTGTCCGACTTCAAGGTCAGTACCGAATTCCTCGCCAAGTTGGCGCAGGACCTCAAAGGCTGTGGCGACGAACTCGACCAGGGGCTCAAGGCGTTCGAGGCGGCCGGCCACACCGGCACCGGCTTCGACTTCCTGGACGAGGCCTGCGGGCACTTCAAGGACAAGTGGCAGTTCGGCCTGAAGAAGGTCCGCGAGTGCGTCAAGGTCCTGGACGAGGGCCTGGAGCAGGTGCAGAAGAACTACGACGGCACCGAGCAGAGCATCGTCAAGGTCCTCACCCCGGCGGGGCAGTCGTGACCGCCCCCACGCCGCCGGCACCCGACTGGTCCGGCCTCGGCTTCAACCCCACCCCCGGCGACTCCGCCGCCGTCACCGCGCTCAGCACCAGCCTGCGCCGGGTGGGCCAGCACCTGAGCGGCGTGCACACCACGCTCTCCCAGATCTCCGGCAACGAGGGGCAGTGGACGGGAGAGGCCGCCAAGGCCTTCTCGAAGCAGTTCGGCAAGCTGCCCGGCTACCTCCAGGACGCCGCCGACTCGATCACCGCCGCCTACACGGCGCTCGACGTCTGGTACAAGGCGCTGACCGAACACCAGCCCAAGGCAGCCGAGTTGGCCGCCTCGGCGGTCGCCGCCAAGAAGCGGAAGGACGAGGCGGACAAGGCCCACGGCGCCGCGGCCGCCGACCCCGACCTCCAACTCGCCGGCCGGCACTTCCCCGACGACGCGAGCCTCGCCGCCGCCGAACAGCGCTACACCAAGGCCAAGGGCCACCTGGACGCGGCCGCCGGCCTGCTCAGCAGCGCGAGCACCGAGCTCTCCGGCCTGCAGAAGCAGGCCCACGAACTCGCCGGGACCCACCAGTCGGACGCGAAGAAGACGGCCGAGGCCGTCCGCAAGGCCGCCGACAGCAAGGCCCCGCCGGAGCCCGGCTGGCTCAGCAAGGTCGGCGACTGGTTCAAGAACCACGGCGCGGACCTGCTGACCGTCGCGGCCGGCGTCTGCGGCGTCGCGGCGATCTTCTTCCCCGCCTTCGCGCTGCCGGCGCTCCTGCTGAGCGCCGCCGCCGCGGGCGCGCACGCGACCCAGTACGCCGCCAAGGGCCAGCTGTGGCCGCCGCAGAAGAACATCGGCAACTGGCTGACCCTGGGCGGCGACGTCCTCGGCGCGATCCCCGGTGTGGGTGTCGCGGCCAAGGGCGTGACCGCCGTCCGGGAGGCCCGCGCCGCCGGTGCGGGCGTGCGCGGCGCGGTCTCCGCCGGGTCCACCGAGGTCCGGACCGCCGCCCGGGGGATCGACCCGGCCAACCCGGTCTTCACCACGGCGATCGAGAAGCCGGCCATCAAGCTCGGCGTCTCCAAGGCCACCGCGATGAACGTCTCCGACGGCGTCCAGGCCGCCACCACCGCCGGGCTCAACGCCCCGACCGCGTACGCGCTCACCCAGGACAATCCGAGCGACGACCTCGCCGGTGCGGTCAACTACACCACCGGCGGCAACAGCGTCGTCGGCTCGGCGGGCATGGCGGCCGGCGGCGGCAAGGCCAACGTCATCATCGGCAGCGTGTCCACCGTCGGCAACCTGCTCGGCATGGGCGGATGGGCGGCCGGCTATGGCCGTTGAGACCCCGGGCGCCACCGCCCCGCCGCTCTGGCTCGACCTGCCCGCGGGCTTCACCGCCGTCGACCTGGACGAGGACCCCGGCGACCGGATGGCCCGGGCCGCGGAGCGGTTGGACGCGCTCTTCCCCGACGCCGGGGCCGAGCAGAAGCTCGCCGCCGTGATCGCCTCCGAGACCGCGCTCCAGGCCCAGCTGCGGGAGGGCGCGGTCCACGTGTCCGGCTGTCTGGTCCGGGCCGGGGACGGCGGTCCGATCCACGGCGTGCTCTCCGTCTTCCTCCGCCCGCAGGACCTCGGCGCGCCGGGCAGCTACCCCGCGCGGGTCGCCGCGGAGCTGGCCGAGGCCTGGCCGGACGCCGACGTCGGCGTGGTGGACCTGCCGCTCGGCCGCGCCGCCCTGGCCGCCCGCGAGCTGACCGTCCCGGTGCCCGGCGCGGTGTTCGGCGTACCGGAGTCGGCCGTCAGCACGGTCCGCCAGCTCGAACTGCTGATCCCGCACCCGTGGAGCCCGTACGTGGTCGCCGCCGTCTTCACCACCGAGGACGTCGACCACTGGGACGAGTGGCTGCCGCTGGTCGCCGCCGCGTACCGGGGCATCTCCTTCCACCCGCCCCGGGACGAGAGCCGCGACACCGTGCCGCCCGACCAGTGGGACAACGTCCGGAAGGCCTTCGGATGACCGTCGCCCCGCCCGACCAGGCGACTCGAAGCGGCCCGCGCCGGCTCGGGGGCGCGGCGGCGCTCATCGCGCTCTCCACCGCCATGCTCGTCGCCGTCATCGCGCTGGACGTCCACGTCAACTCGTTCCTCGCCACCGTGGTCGGGTTCGGCTACCCCCTGGTGATGCTGATCGCGTTCGCCCTGCGCCGCGACGCCGACACCAACCCCGCCTTCCAGAAGAGGATGTTCGTCTGGAGCGCGGGCATCTGCGCGGTCGCCTTCGTCGCGTACCTCGCGGGTTCCGCCGCCTGGACCAACCTGATCCTGGGCTCCGGCCGGACGGTGCGGGCCGTGGTGGTCGACGAGAAGGTCACCGACTCGCTCCACGGCACCGGGCGGGCGTACACCCTGGCCGCCACGGAGCTGAACGACGAGGTCCCGGGCGGCCCGCTGGAGGAGCGCGACGCGCTGTTCAAGCGCGGCGACGTGGTGACCGTCCGGATGGACCCGGCCGGGCGGGTCGCCCCCAAGCTCCCCGGCGAGGTCGGCTCCCCCGCCTACCTGCTGCTGTTCCTCGGCTGCAACGTCCTGATCGACGGCGCCGTGCTCTGGTCGGTGCGACGGCCCGGGCCGTCGCCCGCCTGAGCCGTCGCCCGCCCCGGGCTGGGCCCGGGGCGGGCGGGCCGGATCAGCCCAGCAGGGTGGGCAGTTCGGCGATCGAGCCGAGGACGTGGGTCGCGCCGTCGGCCCGCAGGCGGGCCTCGTCGTGGGCGCCGGTGAGGACGCCGGCGACGATCGAGGCGCCGGCCCGGGTGCCGGTCAGCATGTCGTAGCCGGTGTCGCCGGCCACGGCGATCCGGCGGACGGAATCGGTGCCGGTGCGCAGCAGCGCGGTGAGCACCAGGTCGGGGTACGGGCGGCCGCGGCCGGCCTCGGCGGGGCAGAGGGTCAGGTCGGCGACGGACTGCCAGCCCAGGGCGTCCAGGATGCGGTCCTGGGTGGTGCGGGAGAAGCCGGTGGTGAGGACCACCTTGCGGCCCTGGCCCCGGAGTTCGGCGATGGCCTCGGCGGCGCCGGGCAGGGCGGCGCAGTGGCCGGCGTCGACGAGGTCGTCGTAGGCGGCCTCGAAGGCGGCGTTGGCCAGCTGGGCCTTCTCCTCCTCGCCGAACAGGTGCCGGAAGACGGAGATCTTGGACTCGCCCATGGTGGCCCGGACGTGGGCCAGCATCGGGTCGAACTCCGGGCTGCCGGCCTCGACGCCGAGCTTCGCGGCGGCCGCGGTGAACGCCTGCTCGACGAGGCCGTCGTCGGCGACGGTGGTGCCGGCCATGTCGAGCACGACCAGGCGGATGTCGGTGGTCACAACAACGTTCCTTACAGGTTGGCGAGTTCGGCGGTGGTCTCGGCGATGGCGGGCGAGCAGGTCATGCCCCGGCCGCCGGGGCCGGTGACCAGCCAGACGGCGTCGCGCACGCGCTCGCGGTGGACGACCCGGGTGGTGTCGACGCACTGCGCGTACACCCCGGCCCAGCGGCGGCGGATCCGCGGCACCGGGCGGCCGAGCAGTTCCTCGACGACGCCCACCAGGTGGTCGTAGGGGTCCTCGACGACGTCGAAGCCGAACGGCTGGTCGTACTCGTGGGTGTCGCCGATGGTCAGGCCGCCGTCGCGGCGCTGGACCATGAGCAGCTGCATCTTGTGCTCGGCGGCGACCGGCGGCTGCGGCTGGGTCTCGCGCAGCCGGTCCAGGGCGGTGCCGGCGAACGCCGGGTAGTAGCGGAAGCTGTCGCCGTCGGCGACGGAGGTGGTGAGGGTCTCGCCGAGCGGGTCGGTCTGCATCATCTGGAGCCGGACCCGGCGGACCGGCAGGGCGGGGGCGAGTTCGCGGACCAGGCCGCCGATCCAGGCGCCGGTGCAGAGGATCACCAGGTCGCCGGTGTGGACGTCGCCGTGGTCGTCGCGGACGGCGTTCTCGCCGACGACCTCGCGCACCTCGCGTCCGGGCAGGAAGGTGTACCGGCCGGTGGCCTCCAGGGCCGCGCGCAGCGCGCGCTGGGCGGTGCGGGGCTCGACGGCGGCGTCGCGCTCGCACCACAGGGCGCCGAGCAGCTTGCCGCGCAGGGCCGGGTTGGCGGCGCGGGTCTCGTCCGGGTCGAGCAGCTCGTAGCCGCGGGCGGCGGCGTCCGGCAGGGTCAGGGCCTGCTCGGCGACGGCGAGTTCGGCCTCGGTGCGGATCGCGGTGAGCGACCCGTTCGCCCGGAAGCCGAGGTCCGGGACGCGGGCGCCGATGGACTCCCACAGGTCGCGGGCGCGCAGCGCGGTGTCCAGTTCCTCGCCCTGCGCCCGGCCGCTGACCCAGACCAGGCCGAAGTTGCGCACCGAGGCGCCGCGCGCCTCGGTCTCGCGCTCCAGGTGGACGACCTCGTGGCCGCGCTCGACGGCCTGCCAGGCGTGCATGCTGCCGAGCACGCCTGCTCCTACGACGATGACTCTCATGCGTCCAGGCTGATGCGCCCGGGTGTCCGAGGGGCGTCGGAATGCCGTCCCGCGGATGAACCGCCTGGAAAGTTGTACAGACAACCCGAGCCGACCATCCGGCGGCGCCCGGGCCGGCTAGGACCGCACCACCCGCGCCCGCAGGTAGTTGCGCCGACCGAAGTTCGGCTCGTCCACCGCCGTCAGCTCCTCCACCTGGAACCGGTAGAGCGCCGACGCCCCGCCGCCGGTCAGGAACTGCCGCCGGACCTCCTCGTCCTGCGCGAAGGCCGGGTAGCGCCCCCGGTAGGCGGCCAGCGCCGCCTCGGCCTGCCGCCCCCAGGCCTCGCTCGCGCCGCCGGTCAGCTGGAGGCCGCGCAGCTGCTCGCCGAAGACCGGCGGCGGCAGGAAGACGGTGGCGGCGGCCCGGGCCTCCTCGGCCAGGTGGTGGCTGTGCCGGGTGGAGCGCTCGCTGACGAAGTAGAGGACGAGGTCGTCGTCGTACGCGAAGAAGGCCAGATTGGCGTGCGGGCCGTGCTCGTGGCCCGCGGTGGCGAGGGTGAGCACCATGGCCTCGGCCAACAGCCCCTCGACGCCCTTGTGCAGCAGGTCCCCCTGCCAGTCCCCCTGCGTGATGTCGAGTCGGTACGGCATTCGGCACTCCCTCCGCTGGCACGCCCGGCGCCCTCGCGCCCGGGCACGACTGAGCCGGGCGGGCGCCCCCCGGAGGAGGCTCCACGCCCGGCTCACATGCTCCACCCGTCGTCCGAAAGCGGACAAGGGGCGGGCGGACACCGGCCCGGTGCTACCGGGACTCGTACGGCGCGTACCCGCGGGCCGTCACCGCCGGCGTCCCCGGCCCGAGCAGCGGCCGCAGCGCGCCCGCCCGCATCCGGTCCACCAGCGGTCCGCAGCGCCCGGCGACCGGCGCCAGCACCACCGCGACCAGCAGCCCGACCAGCGCGCCCACCGCCACGTCGTGCGGGTAGTGCACACCGACCCAGACCCGGGAGGCGGCCATCAGCACCGCGAACAGGCCGGCCACCGCGCCGAGCCGCCGGTCGACGAACCAGAGCGAGGCCGCGGCGGCGAAGGCGATCACCGAGTGGTTGCTCGGGAACGACCAGTCCCCGGGGCCCGGGCAGGTCTCCAGGCTGACGCTGCCGGGGATCTGCGCGCACGGCCGGAGCTCCTCGACCCCGTCCTTGAACACCGAGTTGACGGCGTACGCGACGACCACGATCAGCGGCGAGGCGAGCACCCTGGCCATCACGGCCGAGTCCGCGCCGCGCGCCCGCCACCACGCGTAGAGCATGAAGACCGCGAACAGCCCGAGGCCGAGCGCCGACCAGACCTTGATCAGCTCGTCCAGCCAGTGCGGGGCGGACTGCGCCCAGCCGTTGACCCGGGTGTACAGGCCGCCGTCGATCCCGCTGCCGTCGTACACGGCGAGCACCCGGGAGGACATCACGCGTCACCTCCGTGACGTCGCGCCTTACGGGCGCGGAACAGTTCGAGAACAAGGGGGAGCATGGAGACAACTACTACCAGACCGATGATCGGCAGCAGATACCGGTCGATACTGGGGACGGACGAGCCGAGCCCGTACCCGGCGAGCACCACGCCGACCGTCCAGACCACACCGCCCGCCACCTGCCAGAAGGTGAACGAGCGGACGGGCACGTCGAGCACGCCGCAGAGCGGATTCAGCACCGTACGGACCACCGGGATGAACCGGGCGAGCACGATCGCCTTGCCGTGGCCGTACCTGTTCAGCAGCTCCTCGGCCCGGGCGACACCCTCCAGCAGGCTCTTGCGCCTGGTCCGGCCGAGCAGCGCCCGACCGCCGCGCCGGCCGATGAGGTAGCCGACCTGGGCCCCGACGAGCGCACCGACCAGGGCGGCGGGCAGCACCTGCCACAGGTGCAGCTGCGGGCCCTTGGTGGCGCCGGGCACGCAGAGCAGTCCGGCGGTGAACAGCAGCGAGTCGCCGGGCAGGAAGAAGCCCACCAGCAGGCCGGTCTCGGCGAACAGCACCGCGGCGATGCCGAGCGCGCCGAACGCGGCGAGCAGTGAGGACGCGTCCAGCGGGTTCACCGCGAGGTGAACGGCCGGATCGGCGAGGAACTGGAGCAAGGCCGACGGACCTCCCGTACGTTGGGGGGCGGTTCGCATCGGAACCCGCCCCGACCGTCTACAGTTGCGTAGACGGTCTACATGACTGTAGACGAAACTTGGAGGAAGCGCCGCCATGCCCGACGTACCGTCCGCCCGCCGGCCCGCCGGGGAGCTGGAGGCCGAGGTGCTGGCCGCCCTCTGGTCCGCCCGGCAACCGATGACGCCGCAGGACGTCCAGGCCGCGCTCGGCGGGGACCTCGCCCGCACCACCGTCGCGACGATCCTGGGCCGGCTGTTCGACAAGGGAACGGTCGTCCGCACCCGGGCCGGCCGGGCCTACGCCTACACCCCGACCGTCCAGGACACCGCGGGGCTCGCCGCCCGCCGGATGCACACCGAACTCGGCCGGGAGTCCGACCGCTCCACCGTGCTGGCCCGCTTCGTCTCCGACCTCTCCGCCGAGGACGAGCAGCTGCTGCGCGAACTGCTCGGCGACGGCGCCCCGGGCGTGGACGCGGCGGGCATGGGCGCGGCGGTGGACGCGGCGGGGCCGAGCGCCGAGGGCCCGGGCAGCGCCGGCCCGGGCGCGCCCGGAGCGGCCGGAGCGACCGGAGCGACCGGAGCGACCGGAGCGACCGGAGCGACCGGAGCGACCGGCCGATGATGCTCGCCGTCTGGGTCCCGCTGCTGCTGCCCTTCCTGGCCGTCCCCCTGGCCCGCCGCCTCGCCGAGGCGCTGCCGCCGCGGCCCGCCGCCTGGATGCTGGCCGGCAGCGCCACCGTGCTGGCCGGCGGCACCCTCTGCTCGCTCGGCCTACTGGCCGCCGACGGGCTGCTCCAGCTCCCGCCCGTCGCCGCCCTCGGCCACCTCTCGCTGCCCTGGCTCACCGCCGCCGCGCCCGACGCGCCGTTCGCGGCCGCGCTCGCCGCCCTGGCGCTCCTCGCCCTGGGCGCGCTGGCCGTGCGCACCGTCCGCCGGCGGCAGCGCGAGCTGCGCACCGCCCGGGCCGCGCTCCCGGCCCACCACCACCGCGCGGAGCCGCTCGACGACCGGCTCGCCGACGGCGCCGACCACGCCGACCACGCCGACCACGCCGACCACCACCGTACGGACCGGACCGGCGCCCACCGGCCGGGCCGCGCCCCCTCCCCTGTCCAGCATCCGGACATGCGCCCCCCGCAAGCCTCCGTGCGCCGGTCGCGCCCCTCGGCGCGGCCGACTTCCCTCTGCCGGCCCGCCGTGCTCTTCCGGCCCGCCGCCCTCCTCCGGCCCACGGCCCTGCTCCGGCCCGCCGACCACCCGCTCACCGTGCTGGACGACGAGTGCGCCGACGCCTTCGCCCTGCCCGGCCGCCTGGGCCGCCCCGGCCGACCGGGCGAGCCCGGCCGGATCGTGGTGACCTCCGGCATGCTGCGCGCCCTCGACGGCCCCGAGCGCTCCGCGCTGCTCGCCCACGAACGGGCCCATCTGACCGCCCGCCACCACCTCTTCCTCGCCCTCGCCGAGCACGCCGCCGACATCCACCCGGCGCTCCGCCGACTGCGCGCGCCCCTCGGGTACCACCTGGAGCGCTGGGCCGACGAGGTCGCGGCGGCCCGGGTCGGCGACCGCGCCGTGACCGCCCGCGCGGTCGGCCGGGCAGCCCTGGCCGCGAGCCGTTCCCCCTGGCCGGCCCGCCCCCGGACGGTCGCCACCGCCCACTCCGGCCCGGTCCCGCGCCGGGTCGCCGCCCTGCTCCAGCCCCGCCCGGCGACCGCCCCCGGCACCCGGCGGCGGGCCGCCGCCGTGGCCCTGGCCGCCTGCCTGGCGCTGAGCACCGCCGCCACCCTGGAGGCCACCGCCGACCTGCACCACACCGTGGAGGCGGCCCAGCACGGCTCCGGCGCGCAGCACTGAACCGACCCCCGCCCGCCCCGGGGCCCGGGCGGCGGGCCGCGTTCCGCCCCGCGTTCCGACCGCCCGGTATGCCGACTTGCCGGACCCCATCCCCTGCGGCCCACGGCACCCGTACGCTTTCGTCAGCGCGTCGGCCCCGACGCGTCCTCGAACGGCGGCGAGGAGCGAAGCGAGTGCGGCAGACCGGACGGCAGTCCCGACGACCAGAGCGCCGCACCCCGCCGACCGCGACGGAGCTGGCCAAGGTCCACGACCGCACCCTCGCCGACGCCGCCGCCCGGGAGCTGGCCGTCCCCGCCCGCGCCGAGGAGGCCGCGAGCCCCGGCCTGCTCGAACCCCGGCCCGAGATCGGCGACTCCTGGGCCCGGCTGCGCCGGCTCGGCCTCGACCCCGACACCGGCGCCGCCGCCGTCCTGCTGGGCCCCGGCGAAATCGAACAGCGACGCCGCACCAGCGGGCTCGACACGGTCCTGCCGGTGCTGCGCGAGACCCTGATGGACGGGGGCGGCACGGCCCCGCTGCTGTTGGCCGTCGCCGACGCCGAGGGCCACGTGCTATGGCAGGAGGGCGAACGCGGCCTGCGCCGCAGCGCCGAGCGGATCGGCTTCACCACCGGCGCCCGCTGGATCGAGGAGAGCGTCGGCACCAACGGCATCGCGGTCGCGCTGCGCGCCCGGCGCCCCATGCACGTCCACTCCGCCGAGCACTACCTGCGCAGCCACCACTCCTGGACCTGCGTGGCCGCGCCGGTGCGCGACCCCGGCACCGGCCGGCTGGTCGGCGCCATCAATCTGAGCGGCCCCGCGCACACCGTCCGCCCGTACCTGCTCCAGCTCACCGCGACCGCCGCCCGGCTCGCCGAGACCGAACTGCGCGCCCACCGGATGGAGGCGCTGCACCAGCTGCGCGCCCTGGCCGCCCCGCTGCTCGCCCGGGTCGGCGGCCCGGCGCTGGTGGTGGACGCCGCCGGCTGGACCGCCGCCTCGGCCGGGCTGCCGCCGCCCAGCCGGCTGCGGGTGCCCAGCGAGGGCTGGACCCCGGCCGCCGTGCACTGGGTGCCGGGCCTCGGCGAGTGCGTGCTGGAGCCGCTCGCCGACGGCTGGCTGGTGCGACCGGTCCGGTCGCCCGAGGCGGACGGCTCCGGCACGGTGACCGCCGAGCAGGCCGAGGGCGCCCGTCTCCGGCTGGACCTGCGCCGCCCGGACCGCCCCGAACTGTCCGTCCGGGGCGCGGCCGGCAGCTGGTCGCACCCGCTCAGCCCGCGCCACGCCGAACTGGTGCTCCTGCTCGCCACCGGACGCGAGGGCAGCACGGCCGCCCAGCTCGCCGAGGCGCTGTTCGGCGACGCCGGGCGGACGGTGACGGTGCGCGCCGAGCTCTCGCGGCTGCGCCGCTACCTGGGTGGGCTGCTGGCCCACCGGCCGTACCGGATCGCCGAGTCGGTGCTGGTCACCGTGGACGGGCCGGACGACCCGTACGACCTGCTGCCCGCCTCCTCGGCTCCCGCCGTGCGGCGGCTGCGGGCCGCGCTGGCCGCGGGGACGACCCGGCTGCCCGGTGCGCCGCCCCTCCCGCCGCCGCCGCTCCGCCGCACCGGCGGAGCGGCGCTGACGGAAACGGAGCCGGCGGAACGACGCTGACGGCGGAGCGCCCTCGGCCGGTCGGGGCGTCGGCGCCCCGCCGTCAGCCGTTCGCGAGCAGCGCGGCCAGCTCGGCGTCGGTGGGGCCGCAGCGCCGCTCCTGGTCCTCGGAGACCAGCGCGTAGGTGCGGTCCAGCCAGGCCTGCACCCGGGGCTTGGAGGCCTCCAGCAGTGCGCTGCCGTGCGGGGATTCGAGCGCCAGGTGCAGCGTCGAGCCGTGGCACGGGCAGTACGCCGGCCACAGTTTGACGTCGCCCTGGCCGCTCAGCGTGCGCAGGCCGTCGCGCAGCAGTTCGCGCGAGAACACCCAGTCGGCCTCGTCCGGCCGCCCCAGGTGGAAGGTCAGCAGCACCTCGTACGGGCGAGCGGCGACGAACCGGAAGCGGGTGCGCACCTCGCCGACCACCTCCTCGCCCAGCGAGATCCGCAGCATCAGCACCTCCTCCACCGCCGCCGGAGCGGCGGTGGAGCCGTCCCCATCGCCGCCCGTGGGGGTGGCGGCGAGGGGTGCACTGGAGGCTGCGGACAGCGGGTCGGGCGGCATGACGGTCTCTCCGGGACGGCGTGGGATGACCTCAGCCTGCGTCACGCCCAAGGCACCGGGCAAGGGTTGCAAGGGGGTTGCAACAACCCCCGCCGAGGGCCGTCGCCACCCCGCCCGCGCTTGTCAGACGATCCGTCAACTTCCGTGCTTCGGAAGGGCATCGGTGACACAGACGGGGACCGATCGGGAAGCGACCACCCACTGGTACGCTCTCCCCTCTCCCCGGGCGGGCCCGCGCGGATCCGGTCCCCGGCGGCCGGAGCCGGACCGGGCGGCGACGCGTGGGAGAATACGGCGGACGCGACGGCGGCTTCGGGGAGGGAGGGGTCCGGTGGCTGTGCGCGAGGACACCGCGCGGGACGTGCGACACGAGCCCGCACGGCAGGCCCGCCACGGGCGGCCGCGCCCGTTCGGCGGCCGTTTCCGGCTGCCCACCCTGCGCTTCTCCGGCGCCGCGATGGCGATGTCCACCGTGGTCGGCATCAGCATCGCCACCACCCTGCTGCTCAACGAGCAACAGGGGATCGGCCGCCGGGCCGGTGTCGCCCGGGTCGGCACCACCCCGCCGCCCACGCCGGGCGCCACCGACCAGGCCGAGGCGGCCTCGGCACAGACCCCGACCGACGGCCTGTCCTCCGCCCCCTCCGCCGGCCACCCCGCCGCGGGCCGGCCCTCGACGGGCCCCTCCGGCCACCTCTCGGCACGCCCGTCCGGGCCGGCGCCGGTCGCCGCCACCCCGCCCGCACCCCGCACGGCGGGCCCGGGCACGCCCCAGACCGGCGGCCAGGCCTCGGCCGGGCAGGACGCGCCGGCCCCCGGCACCCAGCTCGCCGGCACCGAGGCCGGCACCCCGGCCCCGGCCGGGCCGTCGCCCTCCCCGTCCGTCCCCGTCCCGGACTGGCAGGCCAAGCAGCCCGGTTACGGCCCCTCCGCCCCCGGCCAGGGAGCGAACGCCCCCGGGCCTCGGCCGACCGCGCCCACCCGCCCGGTGCCGCCGCCGCCCGGCGCCACTCTCCCGGACTCCGGCGTCGCCGCGGGCGTCCCGGGGAAGGACGCCCCGGCCGACCCCGCCGAGGGCACCGGGCCGGCCGGCCCCGGGAACGTCCCGGACACCGACCACGCGCTGTCCGGCGTCGGCCTGCTCTCCCCCCTCGGCCCTGACGGCCTGCGGCACCGGCTCACCCTCGCGGTGGCCGAGCCGGTCACCGCGTTCCAGGCCGAGTTCCGGCTCGCCCCGGGCGAGTCCGCGCCCGGCACCGGCGCCGCCTGGACCGACCTGCCGGGCGCCGTGGTGACCGCCCAGCAGGAGCGCGGCACCCTCGTCTACCGCTTCACCACCCCGCCCGGCACCGACGTCCGGCCCGGCCACTACACCTTCGCCGTCCGCGGCGCCCGGGCGGCCGCCGAGCCGTCCGCCGCGGTGCGCAAGGCGCCCCCGGCCGAGAGCTGGAGCGCCGCCGCCTTCGCCCTCGACCACCCCCGCGCGGTCGCCGCGCTCGGGGGCTTCGGCCCGGCGCAGCCGCTGCCCGTCGCTCCGTGCGCGCCCGGCGCCCGCGCCGCCGCGCCGCTCCCCCGGCCGACCGTCGGCCCGGACCCCGCGCCGACCGCCGCGCCGGACTTCGTACCGGCCCTCGAGCCCGCCACCGGCCCGGCCCCCGCGGCGCGCTGACCTGCCGACGGCCGGGTGTAACGGTCGTTCGACGATCCGACGGTCGGCCGTTCCCGACGGGCACTTCCCCGAACCTCGTTCGTTACTGTGGGCAGCACCCGGCCCGGCGCCCCGACGGCCCCGGCCCGGCCGCCGTCCCGCACCCGAGGAGGAGTCCGTGTCCACCGTCCTGACCCAAGGCGGCAACGCACCGCTGACCGCCGCGCGAGTGACCGTCGAGGTCACCGCACCCAAGGCGTTGGACGTCTCCGGCCTGCTGCTGACCGATGCCGGAAAGGTCCGCTCGGACGACGACTTCGTCTTCTTCAACGCCCCGAACGGCCCCGGCGTCAGCCACCGTCCGGCCGCCGCCGGGACCCCCGACGCGATCACCGTCGACACCCGGGCCGTCCCGGCCGGCATCACCAAGATCGTGGTCACCGCGAGCCCCGCCGACCAGGTCTCCACCTTCGCCGGGACGGAGCCGACCGCCACCGTGCGCGACGCCGACACCGGCGAGGTGCTGGTCACCTTCACCCCGCCCCGGCTGGGCCTGGAGACCGCGCTCATCGTGGTCGAGGTCTACCTGCGGGGCGGCGCCTGGAAGGTGCGCGCGGTCGGCCAGGGCTACGCCGACGGGCTCGCGGGCATCGCCACCGACTTCGGCGTCAGCGTCGAGGACTCCCCGGCCCCGGCGGCCCCGGCTCCTGCCCCGGCCGCACCCGCCGCACCGGTCGCGCCGCCGGCGCCGGCCCCGGCGGACCGCACCGTCCAGCTCCCGACCCCGCCGGCCGCCCCGCCCGTGCCGCCCGCACCGGCCGGCCCCCCGGCCACCGCCCCGGTCGACCCGCGGATCGCCCTCGCCACCGGTCAGACCGCCGTCCCGGCCCCGCCCGCGGCTCCCCCGGCTCCCGCCGCGCCCGCGGCCCCGGCCGCCCCCGGCCGGATCACCCTGGACAAGGGCCGGGTCAGCCTGGTCAAGGGCAGCTCGGTCTCGCTGGTCAAGAACGGCCGCCCGTTCCTCTCCTCCATCCGGATGGCCCTCGGCTGGGAGCCCGCCGCCCGCGGCCGCAGCGTCGACCTGGACGCCTCCTGCCTCGCCTTCGACGCCCGGCACAAGCGCCTGGAGACGGCCTGGTTCATGAAGCTGAACATCTTCAACGGCGCGATCTCCCACTCCGGCGACAACCTCACCGGCGGCGGCGAGGGTGACGACGAGCAGATCACCGTCCACCTGGAGGGCCTGCCGGCCGAGGTCCACGGGCTGGTCTTCGTGGTCAACTCCTTCTCCGGCCAGAAGTTCACCGACGTGAAGAACGCCTACTGCCGTCTGCTGGACGCCCGGACGGAGGAGGAGCTGGTCCGCTTCGACCTCACCAACTCCGAGCCCCACACCGGTGTGATGATGTGCAAGCTGGTTCGCCGCCCGGGCGGCGAGTGGGAGATGACGGCGATCGGCGAGTACGTCGACGGCAAGACCGCGCGGGCGATGATCGAGCCCGCCGCCGCGGCGCTCTGACGCCCTCCGTCACAGGAACGCCCGTGGATTCACCCTCCCGAGGCATCAAGTCGTCCACACGGCGACTCGATTGACTCTCAGGGGGGTGAATCGCACTCTCCCCCGCCCCTCGAGGAGGAGAGCCGTGCCACGCTTCCTGTCCCGCCTCGCCGTCGCCGGCACCGCCACCGTGCTGGCCGCCGGGCTGACCACCCCGACCACCGCCCAGGCCGCCGCCCGGCCCGGCGACCGCGCCGCCGCACTGCGGTGGACGGCCCTCGGCGACTCCTACACCGCCGGAGTCATCGTGGCCACCGGCAACGAGACCGAGCCACGCGACGGCTGCGCCCGTACCGCCGAGTCCTATCCCGAGATCCTCCGCCGCGACCTCGGCTCCCTGGTCGCCCTGCGCAACGTCAGCTGCAGCGGCGCCACCACCGACAGCGTCGACAGCAGCGCGCAGTCCCCGCTCGGCCGGCCGCTCCCGCCGCTCGGCACCGACCCGAACGGCCCGTACCCGGCCGTCCCGCCGCAGATCGACGCCGTCGACCCGGCCACCGACCTGGTCACCGTCGGGATCGGCGGCAACGACCTCGGCTTCGCCGAGATCCTCAAGAGCTGCTTCGAACTCGGCGCCGTCCAGCTCGGCCAGGGCACGCCCTGCAAGGACAAGTTCGACGCGAGCCTGCCCGACCGCCTGAACCGGCTGCGCGGCGACTACGGCCGGATGCTGACGGCGGTGCACATCAAGGCCCCGTCCGCCAAGGTCCTCACCGTCGGCTACCCGCACCTGATCCCCGAGAACGCCGCCCTCTGCCAGTACGGCAACCCCCTGCAGTTCGGCACCTTCACCACCGGCGACCTCGCCTGGGCCCGCACCGCGCTCCTGGAGCCGCTCAACGCGGTCATCGCCCAGGACACCGCCGCCCGCGGCGACACCTTCGTGGACCTCTACCCCGCCAGCGCCGGCCACAGCGTCTGCGACGCCGACCACTGGCTGGACGGCGTGCTGACCAGCGTCATCCCCCTCAAGTACGCCGTGGTGCACCCCAACGCCACCGGCCAGGCCCACACCGCCGCCCTGGTCGAGGACGCCCTCCTCGGCGGCTGACCCGCCCCCGAGAACGGCCCGGCGCCGGGCGGGACCACGGAAAACCGGTGGCCCGCCCGCCCGTCGGGGACCATCCTGGTCCGATGCCCATCGACATCCGCGAGGCCACCCCCGAGGACTGGCCCGCCATCTGGCCGTTCTTCCACACCGTCATCGCCGCCGGGGAGACCTTCCCCTACCCCCTGGACATGGACTCCGAGCTGGGCCGGGAGTGGTGGATGCTCGCCGCCCCGAACCGCACGGTGGTCGCGGTGGACGAGGACGGGCGGATCCTCGGCACCGCCAACATGAACCGCAACCGCCCCGGCAACGGCTCGCACGTGGCCAGCGCCAGCTACCTGGTCGACCCGGCCCACCACGGCAGGGGGATCGGGCGGGCCCTGGTCGAGTACACCCTCGACTGGGCCCGCCGGTCCGGCTTCCGCGCCATGCAGTACAACGCGGTGGTCGCCAACAACCACCACGCCGTGAAGCTCTACGAGTCGCTCGGCTTCGAGGTCGTCGGCACCGTCCCCGAGGCCTTCCGCCATCCGGTGGACGGCTACGTCGGCCTGCACGTCATGCACCGGCCGCTGTAACCGACCGCGGTGACCGGCCGCGGTGACCGGCCGCGGTGACCGGCCGCGGTGACCGACCGTTGTCACCGGCCGCAGTGACCGGCCTACTCCTCGATCGCCCCGCCGACCCGCCGCAGGTGCTGCCGGAAGTTGTACGCCGGGTCCGCGGCGCGCCGCTCCAGGTACTCGTCGAAGGCGGTCTGGCGGCGCAGCGTGTCCCCGGCGGCGATCCGCCCGGCCTGCGCGCGCTCGGTCCGGGCGATCGAGCGCGCCGTCTCCAGCACCTCGTCGACCCGGTCGGCGGGCACGAACAGCACCCCGTCCGCGTCGGCGAACACCACGTCCTCGGCGCTCACCGGGTGCGGGCCGAACTTCGCCGTCAGCAGCGCCTCCGGCTCCCGGTCGTCCAGCCGCACCGGGCCGAGCGGCAGCGCCCCGTAGCTGAACACCGGCAGCCCGATCTCCAGCAGCTCGGGCGTGTCCCGGTGCAGCCCCCACACCACGATCCCGGCCACCCTGGCGGCGCGCGCCTCCAGCACCGCGAGGTCCCCGATGCAGGCCTCGTCGGTCCGCCCGCCGTTGTCGACCACCAGCACGTCCCCGTCCCGGGCCGCGCCGTACGCCTCCAGGAACACGTCCACGCTCCCGTAGTGCCGCACCGGCAGCACCCGCCCCGCCACCCGGCTCCCCGCGACCACCCCGGCAACCCCCACCGGCGCCACCCGCACCCCCACCCCGAGCCGCACACAGGCGTCCGCCACCAACGGCGTCGACAGCTCCGCGAAAGCCTTCAGCATCCCCAACTCCTCCACTCGAAAAGCCAGTTCACCAGCACCAAGATCCTAGGCCCGACCTCAAACTCACACCATCGAGTGAAACCTCGCCGTATACGGCATAACCCCGCCGAGCAGCGAATAGCGTGACGGCCACCTGAAGGAGGGGCATCATGAGTGCTGTGGCGCATGAGCAACCGATCACGGGCTCCCCATCGCAGGCCGACATCCTGCTGGAGAGCTTCCTGAGCCTGCACTCCCCCGAAGGCTTCCGGGCCGAGCTCATCGAGGGAGAGATCATCGTGGCACCACCGCCGGACGGCAGGCACGAGTACTACTTCGACCTGCTGATCGACGAGGTGAAAGCCAAGTCGGCTGTCCGCATGCAAGGTTCCGGCAACAAGGGACTGCGATTGACCAGGGGTGGCCTCTGCCCCAAGAACTACGTCATCCCGGACCTGACCTTCGCGCCGAGAGAACTCGACCTCTTCTGGGATGCCCCGTCCTGGATGGACCCGGATGGGGTTGCGATGGTCGCGGAGATCACCTCCAACAAGCCCGACCAGGACCGCATCGCCAAACGCCACTGCTACGCCCGGGCCGGCATCCCGCTCTATCTCCTTGTCGACCGCGAGAAGTCGCAGGTCAGCCTGTTCGCCAAACCGCACCGTGAGGAGTACACCGAGGTCCACCTGGCCGCATTCGGCGAGCCGCTCGCCCTCCCCGCGCCCTTCGACTTCGACCTGGACACCAAGTACTTCCTCCGCCCCTGAGCATGACGACGGCCCGCACCCCCCGTCAGGGGTGCGGGCCGTGGTTCGTGGGCGCCGGGGTCAGCCGCGGGTGGCCATGGCGCGCAGGAAGAAGGTCAGGTTGGCCGGGCGCTCGGCGAGGCGGCGCATGAAGTAGCCGTACCACTCCTGGCCGTACGGAAGGTACACGCGCATCGTGTTGCCCTCGCCGGCGAGGCGCAGCTGCTCCTCGGGGCGGATGCCGTACAGCATCTGGTACTCGAAGGAGTCCCGCTTGCGGCCGTTCCACTGGGCCAGCTGGCCGGCGATCTTGATCATGTTGGGGTCGTGCGAGGCGATCATCGGGTAGCCCTCGCCCGCCATCAGGACCTTCAGGGCGCGGACGTACGCGAGGTCGACCTCGTGCTTGCCCTGGAAGGCGACCGACTCGGGCTCCTTGTAGGCGCCCTTGCACAGGCGCACGCGCGAGCCCTCGCCCGAGAAGTCGCGGCAGTCGGCCTCGGTGCGGCGCAGGTAGGCCTGGAGCACGACGCCCACCCAGGGGAAGTCCGCCCGCAGCTCGCGGGCGATGGCGAGGGTGGAGTCGGTGGTGGTGTGGTCCTCCATGTCGAGGGTCACCGTGGTGCCCGCGTCGGCGGCGAACTCGCAGATGCGGCGGGCGTTCTCCAGCGCGATCTTCTCGCCGTCCACCGGGAGGAACTGGCCGACGGCCGACAGCTTGACGGACACCTCGGCGCCGGCCGCGAGGCCGGTCTCCTTGAGGGCCTTGAGCAGGTGCTCGTAGGCCTCGGCGGTGCCGGCGGCCTGGGCGGCGTCCTTGGTGTCCTCGCCGAGGTGGTCGAGGGTGACCTTGCGGCCGGTGGCGATCAGGTCGTCCGTGGCGGTGACGGCGTCGTCGAGGACGTCGCCGGCGACGAAGCGCTCGACTATCGCGTGGGTCGGCGGGAACTTCTCGACCACGGTGCGGACCTGCGGGGACCGGGAGGCCGCGAGAAGGGCGGAACGGAGCATCGTGACTCCTGGTGCTGGTGTTTCCAAGGGTGGCAGAAGGGCCGGGGCGGCGGGTACGGGGGAGCCCCGCCGCCCCGGCGGGCGACGCCCGGCTGCGGGACCGGGCGTCGCGGGTGACCGGTGGCTACTGGACGAGCCGGACGATCAGTGGCACGGGGCTGGTCAGCCCATGTGCGGGTAGCGGTAGTCCGTCGGCGGGACGAAGGTCTCCTTGACCGAGCGGGTCGAGGTCCAGCGCGCCAGGTTCTGCTTGGCACCGGCCTTGTCGTTGGTGCCCGAGGCCCGGCCGCCGCCGAAGGGCTGCTGGCCGACGACGGCGCCGGTCGGCTTGTCGTTGATGTAGAAGTTGCCGGCCGCGAAGCGCAGCTTGTGCATCGCGTCCTGGGCCGCGGCGCGGTCCTGGGAGATGATCGAGCCGGTCAGGCCGTACGCGGACACCGACTCCATCTGGGCCAGCATCTCCTCGTACTTCTCGTCCTCGTAGACGTACACGGCCAGGATCGGGCCGAAGTACTCGTCCTTGAAGTACTCGCTCGCCGGGTCCTGGCAGACCAGGACGGTCGGGCGGACGAAGTAGCCCACCGAGTCGTCGTAGGTGCCGCCGGCGAGGACCTCGACCTGCGGGTCGGCCTGGGCGCGGTCGATCGCAGCCTTGTTCTTGGCGAAGGAGCGGTCGTCGATGACGGCCGACATGAAGTTGGACAGGTCGCTGACGTCGCCCATGGTGAGGCCGTCGACCTCGGCGGCGAACTCGTCCTTGAGGCCGGCCCAGATCGACGCCGGGACGTAGGCCCGCGACAGCGCCGAGCACTTCTGGCCCTGGAACTCGAAGGCGCCGCGGGTCATCGCGGTCTTCAGGACCTTCGGGTCGGCGGACGGGTGGGCGACCAGGAAGTCCTTGCCGCCGGTCTCGCCGACGATCCGCGGGTAGGTGCGGTAGCCGGCGATGTTGGTGCCGACCTCACGCCACAGGTGCTGGAAGGTGGCGGTGGAGCCGGTGAAGTGGATGCCGGCCAGCGCGGGGTGCTTGAGCGCGACCTCGGAGACGGCCAGGCCGTCACCGGTCACCATGTTGATGACGCCCTTGGGCAGGCCGGCCTCCTCCAGCAGCTGCATCAGCAGGTGCGCGGAGAACTGCTGGGTCGGGGACGGCTTCCACAGCACCACGTTGCCCATCAGCGCGGGCGCGGTCGGCAGGTTGCCGGCGATCGCGGTGAAGTTGAACGGGGTGATCGCGTAGACGAAGCCCTCCAGCGGGCGGTGGTCGCTGCGGTTCCACACGCCGTCCGAGGAGATCGGCTGCTCGGCCATGATCTGGCGGGCGAAGTGCACGTTGAAGCGCAGGAAGTCGACCAGCTCGCAGGGGGTGTCGATCTCGGCCTGCTGGGCGGTCTTGGACTGGCCGAGCATGGTGGCGGCGGCCAGGGTCTCGCGCCAGGGGCCGGCCAGCAGGTCGGCGGCCTTGAGGAAGATCGCGGCGCGGGAGTCGAAGGAGAGCGCCTGCCAGGCCGGGGCGGCGGCCAGGGCAGTGTCGATGGCGTCCTGCGCGTCGGCCTGGGTGGCGTTGCGCAGGGTGCCGAGCCGAGCCGCGTGGTTGTGCGGCTGGACGACGTGGAACTCGGTGCCGCCGCCCATCCGGCGCTCACCGTTGATCGTCATGGTCAGCTGGACCGGCTCCTGGCCGCCCAGCTCCTTCAGCTTGGCCTCCAGGCGAGCCCGTTCCGGGCTGCCGGGGGCGTAGCTGTGGACCGGCTCGTTCACCGGCGCGGGGACCTGGGTCACAGCGTCCATAGAGCGCACGCTCTCCTTCGTTCAGTGCGGGGGGAAGGCCGGCGCGGGTTGCACACCGACCACAGCACGAACGCTATTCCTGGCCACCGGGCCACATGATTGGCCGGGCGGCTAAATTCCCCCGTACGGCGTTGTCCGGCTCGACGAACAGGGTCACGCCGCGGTCACGAACCGTCCCCGTTCGCCCCACCGTTCACACCCCCTCGCACCTCCTCGCACCCCGTCGCACCACCTCGCGCCCCCGGGCCCGCGCCCCCGGCCCGGGGCCCCGGCTCACGCTCCGGCGCTGGCGGCTCCGACCGGTGCGAAGACGGCGCGAAGACGGTGCCCGGACGTCGCGCGGACGTCGCACGACGCACATCGGGGGTCGCGAAGGGGCTTCCCATCCGATGACGGGCCCGAACACTGTCCACCCGGCTAAAATCGACGGCGAAACGTTGTCCGGACGGCTGAAGGAGGACCGGCGTGACCACCCCCGGCCTGCCGCTCCGTCAGCTCCTGATGTCCCTGGGCGAACCGCTGGTCGAGCTCCAGGCCGCCCCGCAGGGCCTGGACGTCCCGGTGCGCGACGTCGCCATCCTCGACCCGGAGGACCCTCCGACCGCCGCTCCCGGCGAACTCGTGCTCGCGATCGGCGCCCGCGGCCGGGCCGCCCTGCCCGCCCTGCGCGCGGCCGGCCGGGCCGGGGCCGCCGCCGTCGCGGTCAAGCTGGACGCCCCCGGCCAGGCCGACGCGCTGCGGGAGGCCGCGACCGACGCGGGCGTCGCCCTGCTCTCGGTGCGCCGCGAGACCCGCTGGGAGCACCTCGACTCGCTCGTCCGGGCGATCATCGTCGGCCCGGACGCCCCGGACGCCGCCGGTTCGCCCGAACCCAACGCGGGCGACCTCTTCTCGCTCGCCCAGACCGTCGCCGTGCTCACCAACGGCATCGTCTCGATCGAGGACACCTCCAGCCGGGTGCTGGCCTACTCCCGTTCCTCCGACTCCGACGAGGTCGACGACCTGCGCCGGCTGTCCATCCTCGGCTGGCAGGGCCCGGAGCCGTACCTGTCCAAGCTCCGCGAGTGGGGCATCTTCCAGCACCTGCGCAGCTCGGACACCCCGATCGCGGTCGAGCCGCACCCCGAGCTGGGCCTGCGCCGCCGTCTGGCGGTCGGCATCCGGGCCGGGGCGCAGCCGCTCGGCACCATCTGGGTGCAGGAGGGCTCCCAGCCGCTGGCCCCGCTGGCCGAGCAGGCCCTGGTCGGCGCCGCCCGGGTCGCGGCCGCCCAGCTGGTGCGCCGTCGCCGGGAGCTGTCCGCCGACGTCCGGCTCACCCAGACCCTGCTCACCGGCCTGCTGGAGGGGTCCACCGGCCCCCAGTCCCTCGCCACCCACCTCGGCCTGGACCTGCGCCGCCCGGCCACCGTCCTGGGCTACAGCGCGCACACCACCGACGCGCTGCACCGCTCCGACGTCACCGGCCTGATCTCGGTGCACACCGCCGCCCGGCACCGCACCGCGCTGCTCGCCCCGATCGAGTCCCGGGTGTACGTGCTGCTGCCCGAGCTGCCGCCCGGCCTGCCGATGACCACCGTGCGGGGCTGGGCCTCCGAAGTGGTGACGGCCGCCCGCGAGCACCTGGGCGTCCCGCTGCGCGCCGCGATCGGCTCGACCGTCGACGGACTGGCCCAGGTGCCCGACTCCCGCGCGCAGGCGGACCGGATCCTGGACGCGATGGGCCGCGGCGGAGTGGACCTCGACGTCGCGGCGCTGATCGACGTCCAGGCGGAGGTGCTGGTCAGCGAGATGCTCGCGCTGCTCCAGGAGCGCACCGGCCTGCGCGACCCGCGGCTGACCGCGCTCACCGAGTACGACCGCCGGCACGGCACCCGGCTCGCCGAGTCGGTGCTGGCCTGGCTGGACGCGCTCGGCGAGGTCCGGGTGGCCGCGGACGCCCTGCACATCCACCCCAACACCCTGCGCTACCGGGTCCGCCGGGCCGAGCAGCTGACCGGCGTCGACCTCGCCCAGCCGCAACAGCGCCTGCTGGCCATGCTGCAACTGCGACTGCCCGCGGACGAGTGGTCCGCGGGCAGTCCGTCACGCTCGGAGGGTCACTCGCCGTAGCCCTGGCCGCGCTTGTGCTCGTTCAGCCGGCGCCACGGGCCGCTGATGGCCAGCTGGATGCCCGGGGTCTGGATGTTGGCGAAGAGGGTCTTGCCGTCGTCCGAGAAGGTCACCCCGGTGAACTCGCTGAACTCGGGCTTCTCGGCGGTGCCGATGTTCAGCTCGTTGCGGGCGATCGGGAAGACCAGGCCCTCCTCGGTGGCGCCGAACAGGTGCGAGACGCCCTCGCCGTCCTCGGCGATCACGATGCCGCCGTACGGCGAGACGGTGATGTTGTCCGGGCCGTCGAAGTTGTCGTGGTCGCCCCAGACGTCGTTGTTGACGCCCAGCAGCACCTTCAGGGTGATGGTGCGGCGGGCCGGGCTGTAGAACCAGACCTGGCCGTCGTGCTGGAGCGGGCTCTCCGAGCGGGCGAAGCTGGAGACGAAGTAGAAGCCGCCGTCACCCCACCACATGCCCTCCAGCTTGCGGGCGCGGGTGACCTCGCCGTCCTTGAACTGCTTGCGCACCGAGACGGTCTTGGCGTCGCGGTCCTGGACCTTGACCCAGTCCACGCCGTAGGTGGTGCCGACCTTGGTCGCGCGGGAGAGGTCGTCGACGAACTTGCCCTGCGCGTCGAAGACCTTGAAGGCCTCCAGCACACCGGCGTCGGCGGCCAGCTGGCGCAGCTTGTAGCGGCCGTGCTTGAAGCCGGCCGGCGGGGTCCAGCGGAACAGCAGGCCGTTCGGGTTCGAGGCGTCCTCGGTCAGGTAGACGTGGCCGCGCTTGGGGTCCACGACGACGGCCTCGTGCGCGTAGCGGCCGAAGGCCTTGACCGGCTGCGGGTCGCGGTTGTAGTCGTCGTCGAACGGGTCGACCTCGAAGATGTAGCCGTGGTCCTTGGTGAAGCCGTTCTTGCCGGCCTTGTCCTCGGTCTCCTCGCCGGACAGCCAGGTGCCCCACGGGGTCACGCCACCGGCGCAGTTGGTGGAGGTGCCCGCGATGCCGACCCACTGCTCGACCGAGCCGTCCCGCTTGGCGTGCACGATGGTGCAGCCGCCGGCCGCGCCCGGGTCGTAGACGTGGCCCTCGGTCAGCGGCACCGGGTGCGGCCACTTGTCGCGGGAGCCGGACAGCTCGTGGTTGACGACCATGTAGTTGCCGCCACGCTCGTCCTCGAAGGCGGAGGTGCCGTCGTGGTTGCTCGGGGTGAACTCGCCGGTGCGCAGCTTCGTGACGCCGGCCCGGTTGAGGACCTTGTACGAGAAGCCCTTCGGCAGCGACAGCAGACCGGCCGGGTCCTGGACCAGCGAGCCGTAGCCGATGGCGGTGCCGGCGGCCGAGTTGGTCCCGGCGGCCGCGGCGACCGGGGCCTCGCCGCCGACCGGGGCGGCGATCGCGCCCGGGGCGCTGGCCAGCGCCTCGGCGCCGCCGGCGATCAGCACGCCGGCCCCGACGAGGGTGGAACGGTTGACGAAGTCCCGGCGGGACAGCGACATGGCAGCAACTCCTGAGGATGAGCGGGGGCGTCGGTGCGGGATGCCGACGCCCAGCAGGCTCCGCCCGGCGGGTGAACCCGGTATGACGTCCACCTCACGTCCAGGCGGCCATTTGCCGACCGATGACCGTCACATGACCTTCGCTTTACGCGCCTCCCCACCGGACGGGCGCCCCACCGGAGGCCGCCCGGACCGACGTCCCGTCAGCGCCGGGCCGCCCGCCACTGCTCCCAGGCCGACAGCCACAGCTGCTCGGCCAGCCGCTGCTCCTCCCACACCCCGGCCCCGCCGCCGCCCGGCCGCTCCCGCCACAGCTGCGCCCAGGCCCGCTGCGCCGGCAGGCTCGCCACCTCGCTGGCGAACACCGTGTACCGGACCACCTCCTCGACGGCCGCCTCGCCGTCCGCCGTGCCGACCAGCCAATGCGTCTGCTGGGACAGCCGGTTGAGGTGGTTCACCATCGAGGTCACCGCCGCCGCGGCCTCCTCCCGGGTCTCGGTGGCCAGCCGCATCTGCTGGCGCACCGCGGCCTCCCAGCGCACCGCGCCGACGTCCCCGCGCAGCCCGCGCGGCAGCCTCGGCGTGCGCCCGACCCGCACCTGCGCCTCGATCGCGGCGGACTCGGCGACGGTCTGCGCGATCAGTGCCCGGTGCGCCTCCATCCCGACGGCGGGCGGCAGTTCGCGCTCCTCGACCGGCACGTGGCGGGCCCGCCGGGCGGCCAGGGCGCGCAGCAGCTCGGTGCGCCCGCGCAGGCAGCGCTCGAAGTCGCCGATCGCGCCGAGCTCCAGAGCGCCGGGGGCCACCCCGCGCCCGCACACCGTCACGGTCAGCCCGCCGACCCGCAGCCGCCCGGCCCACACCGCCTCCGGCCCGGCCGGCGCCGGGGCACCGGACTCCGGCACCGGCCGGTCCTCGTGCACCTCCACCGCGCAGGGCTCGCCGTCCACCGTGATCCACACCCGCAACGCCCGTACCCGGCCCGGCCCGTCGCCCTCGTCGACGCCCAACTGCTCGTAGACGCGGTCCCGTTCGTCCTCGACCAGGTCCTCCAGCTCGGGCAGCTGCTCGCCCCGGTCCGCGCCCGGCCGGTAGGTGCGCACGGTCACGTAGGGGCCGGCCGCCGAGCGCCAGTCACCGCACTGGACCTCGACCCAGCGCAGCTCGCCGCCGGAGGTCTCGAAGGCGGCCAGCGCCTGGCCGATCGCCGCGCCTCCCCCCGGCCCGCCCGCGGGGGCCGGACAGGCGGCCACTCCGTACACCGGGAAGTCGGCCGCCGCCAGGGTCCGGCGGGAGAACTCCTCCTGGTCGGCGAACGGGTCGGCGGCCCGCTCTGCGGCCTGGGCCGCGGCCCGGTCTGCGGCCTGGTCGGCGAGCCGGTCCGTGGCCCGGTCGCCGCGCTGGTCCGCGGCCCGGTCCGCGCTCCGCTCCGCGGGCCGACCGGCGAAACGATCCTCCCGGACCGGCCGGTCCGGAGCCGGGGCGGACCCCGAGGGCCCGCTGTTCCGCTTCTGGTGCCTGCCGCCGCTCTCCCGCATCATCCTGTGCCGCACCCCCGATTCCTCGCACCCGCACCGCTGACGCCACCTTACGTGCCCGCAGCTGCCGGGTCATCAGCTCCGCCTCCGGACGGGGGTGGTGGCCGTGTCAGGCGCCCGGTTGTCAGCGGCCCTCCCTAACCTGGCGGCATGACAGCACAGAACGAGACCACGCAGGGCGCCTTCCCCGCCCGGATCAGCATCGTCACCCTCGGGGTGACCGACCTCGACCGCAGCGCCCGCTTCTACGAGGCCCTCGGCTGGAAGCGCTCCGCCGCCTCCAGCCCGGAGATCGTCTGGTTCCGCACCGCGGACTCGGCGCTCGGCCTCTTCCCCACCGACGAGCTGGCCGCCGACGCGGGCGTGCCCGCCACCGGCGAGCCCTCCTTCCGCGGCGTCACCCTCGCGGTGAACCTGGAGTCCCCCGCGCTGGTGGACGCCGCGCTGCGGACGGCGGTCGAGGCCGGCGCCGTGGTCGTCAAGCCGCCGGTCCCGACCGACTGGGGCGGCTACTCCGGCTACTTCGAGGACCCGGACGGCCACCTCTGGGAGCTGGCCCACAACCCCTTCTTCCCCTTCACCGAGGACGGCTCACTGGACCTCCCGTGACCAGCGCCCCCACTCGGAGCACCCCGTGAAGGTTCGGAGGTTCAGTTCCTGGAGCGCGCCTTGAAGGCCGCCTTGCGCGCCTCCTTGGCCAGCGCCCGGTCCGGGTGCAGCTCCCCGATCGCCTCCAGGACGTCCGCCGTGTACGGGTGGTCGACCCGCCACAGCTCGCCGAACCACCCGGCCGGATCGCCGTTCACCGGCAGGTCGGTGATCAGTTCGCGCAGCAGCTCGGCGTCCCCGCCGTTGTCCAGCAGCTGGGCGGCGAAGGTGTCGACCACCGTCCACAGCGCCATCGCCCGGTCCGGCACCGGCACGTCCGTCGCGCCCTGCGAGGTCAGCCAGGCCCGCGCCGCGCCCCCCAGCTCCGGGTCGTCGATGACCTCCCGGACGGCCGGCTCCGCGGCCGGCCCGAGCAGGTTGAGCGCCGAGACGCAGAGCATCCGGCGCAGCGGGCCGTAGCCGTCGGTGCCGCGCGCCGCCGCGAGCAGCTCGCGCGCCGCCGCCACCGGTTCCCGGTCGGCGGTCCACACCCGCAGCTCCTCGTCCGGCAGCACGTTGGCCGACTCGCACACCCCGCGCAGCAGCTCGGCCGCGTTCCCCCGGGCCAGGTCGCCGACGAGCGGCGCGTCGTAGCCGTCCTCCAGCAGCCACTGCCGGATGCCGTACTGGCCGAGCGGGGTGAGCCGGACCAGCCCGAAGCGGGCCGACTCCTCCTCGTCCAGCGGCTCCTCGCCGACCACGGCGGGCTCCTCGCCGTCCTCCTCGTCGAACAGCTCGGGGTCGATCGGGCGGTAGTCCAGCAGGCCGAGCTCGGCGAGGTCGCCCAGCATCGGGTCGAGCGTGACCATCACGTCCGTGATGTCGCCGAGCAGCTCCTCGCTGGGCTCCTCGCCCTCGGGGACCACCAGCAGCGCGGCCAGCACGCCCAGCGGCACGGTCTCGTTGCCCGGCTCGGCGAAGGCGGTGGTCTCGTAGAGCACCTGGAGGGCCTCGTCCAGCAGCTCGGCGGCCTCGTCGCGGGCCTCCTCGACCTCGGAGAGCCCGTCCTCGTCCTCCTCGGCCTCCTCGCCGTCCCCGTCCGCCGCGCCCTCGGCCCCCTCCGGGACGGAGTCCGCCTCGACGGCCAGCTCCCGGACGATCCCCGCGGCGGTCAGCCACAGCTCCAGGACGGTCTCCGGGTCCCCCTGCTCGGCGGGCTCCAGGTCCGGGCCCGGGACGGCGACGTGCTCGCCCTCGGCGGTCGTGCCGAGCTCCACCAGGTCCAGGTCGCAGGCCAGCGACCAGGCCCGCAGCGCCTCGACCTCGGCCTCCTCGGGCACCTCGCCCCCGCCCTCCGCCGGGGCCAGGCCCAGCAGCCGGGCCGCGGGCGCCCGGTCCTCCTCGACCAGGTCGCCGAACTCGTCCACCGCCCGGTGCGGGGCGGCCCAGCGGGCCAGCGCCAGCGCGTACCCGAACATCGGGACGGCCTTCGCCTGCTCGGCCAGCTCCCGCTCGGCGGGCAGTTTCACCGGCGGGACCAGGACCGCCGCGTCGTCCAGGTCCTCGTCGTCCAGCCCGTGCGCGGCGAACGCCCCGTAGAGGTCCTGGAGCTCCAGGTCCGCGGGCAGCACCGGCTCGGCCGTGCCCTCGCCCGCGGAAGCCCCGGTGTTCTTGCGACGTCGTCCGGCCATCGTTAGTGCGCTCTCCCTCAGCCAGCGGTCAGCCCAACAGCGCCGCGTACCGATCCACCACCTCAGCGTATAGGCCGGGCACTCCCGATGCCCCGCCGATCGGGGCGCATCCAGGGGCGCGCGCCGTGGGCGTGCGCCCACCCTTTATCCTTCGGTCTGGTACGCGCACACCCCGCGCGTGCCACCGGGGCAACGAAGCCCATCGCCCTCCACCCGACCCCGGGCCGGAGGGGCCCTCTTCAGCTCACCTCGCCCCACCAGGGAGCCCGTACCCGCGGCCACCACCACAGCGCCTCCGGACGGGCGCGCCGGCACACCCCGCCGACCCCGGTGGTGCCCGGCCACAGGAGATCCCTGCCATGGCGGACCTCTCCCCCGCCGGCTCCGGCCTGCGCACCGCGCAGCTCGACGGACGCCGACTGTCGGAGGCCCTGCTTCCCCTGGAGCTCGCACCACGTGCCCAGCTCCAGCTCGCCGCGATCAGCCGCTGGAACGCGCTGCGCGGCGTCCGCGTCGGCCTGGTGGCCGCCGCCCTGCTGCTGATGCTGATCGGCGCCAACCTGGCCACGCCGATCTACTCGCTCCTCCAGCAGCAGCTGCACCTCACCGCGCTCGACACCACCGTCCTGTTCGCGATCTACGTGTTCGCGCTCGTCCCGGTACTGGCCGTGGTCGGCCACTGGTCCGACCACCTCGGCCGACGCGCCCTGATCCTGCCCGCCGTCGCGCTGTCCGCCGTCGGCGACGTCGTGTTCGCCACCTCCGGCAGCTTCTGGCAGCTCGCCGCCGGCCGCGCCGTCCAGGGCATCGCCGTCGGCCTGTCCACCGGCGCCGCCGGGGCCGCCCTGGGCGACCTGCTGCCCGACCAGCCGACGCTCGCCGCCAAGATCACCCTGGCCTGCTCGGCGGGCGGCGTCGCCCTCGGCCCCATCGTCGGCGCCCTGCTGGCCGGCGGCTCCGACCCGCTGCTGACGCCCTTCCTGCTGCACGCCATCGCCCTCGTGGCGCTCTGCGTGCCGCTGGCCCTGGTCCACCCCCGGATGCCCGGCCGCAACCGCCCGCCCGCGTCGCCGCCGCGGATCACCACCCCGGCCCACCTGCGCCCCCAGCGCCTGCGGCTGCCGCGCACCGGCCGCCGGGAGTTCCTGCTCGCCGCCACGGCCGGGTTCATCTCCTACGCGGTCTTCGGCGTCTACCTCAGCCTGGCCCCGGCCTTCGCCGCCACACTGCTGCACACCGACTCCAAGCTGGTCGGCGCGATCGTGGCCGCCCTCCTGCTCGGCTCCTCGGCCGCCACCCAGCTGATCGTCCCGCCCACCTCGGACCGCGTGGTGACCGCCCTCGGCATGACCGGCCTGGCCACCGGCCTCGGCCTGGTCGTGGCCGCCGGGTACACCGGCACCCCCGCGCTGCTCTTCATCGGCAGCGTCCTCGGCGGCATCTCCCAGGGCGTGGCCTTCCGCTCCCTGTTCACCAGCGCCGTCGCCGCGATGAACCCGGAGCGCCGCGGCTCCGAGCTCAGCTCCCTGTGGATCATCGTCTACCTCGGCAGCTCCCTGCCCATCGTCATCGTCGGCGCCCTGGTCAGGAGCTACGGCCTCCTCCCCGCCGTCAGCGGCTTCGCCGCCCTCGCCGCCCTCCTCTGCGCGGGCCTCGCCGTGGCTGTGGCCCGCAAGCCCCGACCGACGGCCTGACCGTACGAACCACCGCTGCCCGGGCCCTCTGTGGGGGTCCCGGGCAGCGGCGCATCCGCCGCCGGGTGAACACCCGCGCATGGTCTGCTTCGGCTGAGCAGGTCCCCCGCCGTTCCCCACCATCCACCCCCCACCCGCCTGCCGGCGGGTGCCCGCCCCCGCCCCAGCGCGGACCGGAGCGCGACGAAGCCGACGCGCGCGACTACCGCGTGAGCTTCGCCCACCTCCAGCACCGCATCCCCGGGGCGTGCTCCACCACCCTCAAGGAGGGTGTGCAGGAGATCGCCGATCTCCTGGCGACCCGCCAGGTCACCGACACCGACGAGCCGCAGTACGACAACCACCGGGGCCTGGTGGACGCCTTCGCCACCGGCAAGGTACGGGCCCCGCGTACCCCCGCGTGCCGACGTTACCGGTCCGAGTACACGGCCGTGTGGGGGCAGTCGTGACGGCCACCGCCCCGTTCCTGCCGTGGAACCGGCCCTCGCTCGGGCAGGAGGAGGAGGCCGAGGTCATGAACACCTTGCGCTCGGGTTGGCTCACTGCCGGCCCGAAGGCGGGCCGGTTCGAGGCCGCGGTGAAGGACGCGCTCGGCGTGGAGGAGGCGTTCGCGGTCTCGTCGTGCACCGCCGCTCTCCACCTTGCACTGCTGGCGGCCGGGATCAAGGCGGGCGACGAGGTGATCACCCCGAGCCTGACCTTCTGCGCGGCCCCGAACGCCATCGTCCAGTGCGGCGGCACCCCGGTGTTCGCCGAGGCCGATCCCGACACCTTCAACATCGACCCCTCGGCGGCCGAGCAGGCGATCACCTCCAGGACGAAGGCCGTCGTGGTCATGCACTACGGCGGCCAGCCCTGCGACCTGATGGCCTTCCGCAAGCTGGCCGATGACCACGGCCTGATCCTGATCGAGGACGCCGCCCACGCCCTGCACGCCTGGCGCGACGGCCTTCGGGCGGGCAGCGTCGGCGACCTGGCGGTCTTCTCCTTCTACGCCAACAAGGTCATCACCTGCGGCGAAGGCGGGATGATCGTCGGCCGCACCGACCTCGTCCAGGCCGCCCGTCTGCTCGGCCGGCACGGGATCGACTCCTCCGTGTGGCAGCGGCACGGCGAGCGCCGCACTGCCGACTACGAGGTCACTGTTGCGGGGCTGAAGTACACGATGCCGGACATCACCGCCGCGGTCGGCCTCCAGCAGTTCCACAAGCTGCCGGACTTCACCGCGCGCCGGGCCCAGATCGCCGCCTCCTACGACCGGTCGCTGACCGGTCTCCCGGGGCTGCGGCTGCCGACCGTCCTGGACGGGGTCCGGCACGGCTGGTTCCTCTACCCCGTGCTGATCGACCCGGTGGGCGACCGGACCAGGGATACGGTGGCCGGCATGCTCCTGGACGGCTACGGGGTGGGCACCAGCGTGCACTTCAAGCCGGTGCACCGCCTCGCCGCGTACCGCTACCTGGACTGCCACCTGCCCGTCACCGAGCAGATCGCCGCCCGACAGCTCTCCCTGCCCTGCTACCCGGCCATGACAGCTGCGGACGTGCAGCGCGTCATCGACGCCCTCCATGCCATCTGGGCCTGACCGGGCGTGCTGGGCCGGCCGTCAGAACACGGGCGGCCGGCCCAGCTTCGCCATCCGCCACACCGTGCTCCACCGCATCGGCCGACGCGGCGGACAGGCTGTCCGAACGCCCTCGAGGAAACCGGACCACCACGCCTTGAGTCCCGACATCGGCGGCCGACGAACCACCGTGTAGGCCGCCCAGGAGGTGAGGTAGATCGGCACCAGGACGGCGGGCAGGTGGCGCTTGGCCAGCCACACCCGGTTGCGGGCCGTCATCCGGTAGTAGGTCGCGTGACGGGCCGGGTCGGTGCGAGGGTGCTGAAGCACCAGGTCGGCCCGGTAGTCGATGCGCCAGCCCGCGTCCAGCGCACGCCAGGCGAAGTCGGTCTCCTCGTGCGCGTAGAAGAACGGGGCGGGGAAGTCGCCGACTTGGTCGATCACGCTCATGCGGATGGCGTGGCCGCCGCCGAGGAAGGTGGTGACCTCCCCGGACAGCATCGGGTCCGACGCGCCAAGGCGGGGGACGTGTCGGCGCTGGGTGAACCCGGTCTCATCCGCGATCCGGAAGCTGGCAATGCCCAGCTTCGGCTCGTGCTCGAAGGCCTCCCGGATCAGCCGGAACGTGTCGGTGCGGGGCAGCAGCCCGTCGTCGTCCAGGACGACCAGCACGTCCGTGCCGCCCAGCTTGCGTAGCCGCTCGACACCCGCGTTGCGGCCACCGGGGATGCCGAGGTTCTCCGGCAGCTCCACCGCGTCTACCCACTCCGGCAGCTCGGGCAGCTTCACGCCCTGCCCGAGCACGACGGTCCGAACGCCGCTGTCGCCGCCGTCCTGGGCCCGTACCGACTCCAGCAGCGCCGTCAGCTCCGCAGGCCGGTTTCCCATCGTCAGCACCACCACGCCCAGCGTGACGCCCATCGCACCCGACCCCAACTCGGAGGAACCCTTCATGATCTCGCTGACACCCCGGCCCGGCGGGCCGTCGCTGCGCGAGCTGGCCGGCTCTGGCCGTCTGCCAGACCACCAGGTGATGGACCGGCCGACACTGGACTGGATCACCCGCCACCGGCCGGCTGGCGCGAGTGTCCGAGTCACCATGCCACACCGGCCGCTGCTGCTGGTACCGAACGCCTCCTGGTTCGCCCGCAGGGAGACGGCCACCTCGATCCACGGTGTCCGCCACGGTGCCCGGCTCGCCGTGCTCGTGCAGCTGCTCGCCCCCGGCCTCGGCCTCCCGTTGGACCGTGGGCTGGCACTCGCGGCTGCTGCGGCCTGCCACGACTGCCGGAGGCTCAACGACCGCGACGATCCCGGCCACGGTCAGCGCGCCGCCGACTGGCTCACCGAGTACATCGCCGACGTGGAGGCGGTGTTCGGGACGGCGGCCACAACGGAGGCGATCACCGCGGTCGCCCTCCACGACGTCCCGCACGACACCTTCACCCGCAACCAGGCACGCGGCTACCGGCAGCACCAGGTGGCGGTGGACCTCCTCAAGGCAGCTGACGCGCTCGACCGCTACCGGCTTCCGCTGGCCCGCTGGTGGCCCGACCTCAACCGCCTACGCCTGCAGGTTCCCGCCTGGGCCCCGGTCCTCGCCCACGACCTGGTCGTGGGCAGCGAGCAGGCCCACCTCGACGGCGCGACCGACACCCAGGCCCTGGAGCACGCGCTCCGGGCCGTGATGCCCGAGTAGGAGAAGCCCCGTGCACACCGAGTGGGATCTCGCGCACAACGACTACAGCGCGCTGCCCGACCGACCGTTGCCCGCCGGCCTCACCGACACCGAGGCCGACTGGCGCCAGCGCCTGGCCCAGAGCCCGAACGGGCACCTGCTGCACGAGGACGGCAACGCCATGCTCGCCTCGCTCGCCTCCGGCGGCCCGGTCCACCTGCTGCACCTGACCCGTTCCCTGGACGCCATCCGCTCCAGCGGCCACCTGCTCGCCTCCACCGGATGCCTGATCGGGGCCGTCTACGGCTCGCCCCTCACCCCGCTGCCCGGCGGCGCGCTGCGGCCCCACAACCTCGGCTCCTACCTACTGGACGCCCGCCACGGCCTGGCCAGCCGCCGCGACAGCACACCCCTGGTCATCCAAGTCACCCCCGGTCGCCCGGCACCGGCCAAGGGCCTGAACTACCTGCGGCTCGGCGGCATCCATCTGCGGACCTACCAGGCGTGCCGGCATGTCCTCACCGCAGCCGAGGACGACCAGGTGCTGCGGTCCATCGTGGACCGGGTGTGCGTCGCAGCCCCGTTCCTCGACAAGCTCCTGCACAACGCCAGTGGTGGCACGACGCCGGAAGAGTCGTTCATCGACGCCCTCGCCGCCACGGTCCCCGTCTTCCCCTATCTCGGGTACCTCTACTTCGAGACCGTCGCCGAATACCTGATGCTCCACTCCACCAGCCGGGCCACCCGGGAGTACGCGGACCGTGGGGAGATGAACAACCGGCTCTACAAGGAACTCGCCTTCTCCGCCGTGGACAGCATGGGCACTCTCTTCGACCTCGGGCGGTTCTACCCGGGCCACGCCCGGCTCCTCGATCTCGTCGGAGGCATCGAGCCCGGCCTGGCGACGTCGGCCGCCGACTACATCCGCCGGCGCATGTCCCATCTCTTCGCCACTACGTCCCTGACACCCCGCCAGGACATCCGGGACTTCACGTTCCACGCGGCGGACCTGGGCGCGATGGCCGAGACGGCACCACACCTCCTCGGCCAGCTGATCTTCCGGGAGATCCGGCTCCTCGACCGCTACCCGCAGCTCTACCACTGCTTCGAGCAGGCCAAGGCCATGCAGGCGTGGGCCTACTGGAACAGGGAGGGCATCTCGACGCCGTTCAACGGCGTCAGCCCCAAGGGAGAGATCGGCATCAACCCGGCCTGCCCCGACGCCCGGTTCACCGTCTGGACAGCGGAGTCATGCAAGCAGGGGCTTCTCCGACCGGTTGAGCAGATCGCCGCTGTTCCAGCCCCGCGGCTCGTGCCGTGGCTGGTTGCTCCCTTTCGGGACCGGACGGAGGAGGAACGGTGGTCGAAGCGCCGCGTGGCCCCGACGTGATCGGGCGGCACCAGTTGATCGTGCTTCGCGGCAACTCCTACGCGGTCAAGGGACGCCACCCGAGCCCGCACCAGCCGGTGCGGGCCCGACCGAGGCCTACGCCGCCCTCGGACTGCCCCTGCGGGTCTTCCGGCTGCGGATCGGACCCCGGCGAGGGCTACATTGCCCCCACCGAACTGCTGCCCCACGACAGCTCCACCGAGGACCAGCCCCAACCGTCCACCGTCGCGTTCCGGCTCGGCCACTGGCCACGCGGCGTCCTGGCCTCGCTGATCTGGGCCCGGCCCGTGTGAGCCTTTCCGCTGCCTGTGATGGTGGCAGCATCGCGTCCAACTCCCGTTCATGTAGGAGAACTTCCATGGCTGCTGCGCCACCGCGTAGCCCCCGTCCGGTCACGCCTCGACTTCCTGACGGCCCGACCTTCGACCAGGAGCTGTGCGGGCTCGTGCTCGACACCGCACCCCGCCTGTTCGCCGTTGTCCAGGTGTGCGACGAGGGCCTGCCGGATGTCGACGGGTGGGTCGTGGCCTGGGGGGGTCGTCGACCACCGCGGGCGGGCGCACGTGATCAGCATCGACGGGCAGGCGCGAATGACCCTCACATCTCCCTATCGGGCCTTGCGCCATTTCGCCGAGCGACCGGGGATCACCGCGCGGCTGGTCTGGCTCGCAAGGCCGACTGCAGCCGCGCTGGAGCAGGCCGAAGCCGCCTAACCTTGACCTGCTGGCACGAGCGGGCCGTGAAGGACGCGGCAGGCTGGGGTCTTGGGGCGAACCCACCCAGTTGGGCCGGGTGGGCCCGCCCCTGCGGCATTGGTGCCTGACCGTCCCCCGCACCACCGACCAGGAAAGCAGACCACCATGCAACACCGCGTCCGTGCCGTCCTCCTCACCCCGAACAACACGATGCTGCTGATCAAGCGCATCCGCCCCGGCGTCGCCCCGTACTGGGTGATCGTCGGCGGAAAGATCGAGCCGACCGACGCCGGCCCCGAGGAGGCCCTGCTGCGTGAGGTCCGTGAGGAGATCGCCGGCGAGGCCGAGATCGTCGGCCTCCTCCACACCGTCCAGACCGGCGACGAGCGCCAGGACTTCTACCTCGCCACCGTCGACAAGTGGAGCTTCGAGGACCGCACCGGTCCCGAGTTCAGCCAGGAAGGCCGGGGCGAGTACCTCCTGGAGGAGATCCCCCTCACCGCCGGAGCCCTCGATGCGGTCAACCTCCTGCCTCAGGAGATCGCCGTAGTCCTCCGCGAGGCGGTCGAACGCGGGGAACTCCTCGCCGCCAGGTAGTCGCGGTAGTCGCAAACGCCGGATGCCACGAAAGCCTCACCCAGTGTCAAATACCGTGATACGTTCCGTCATCCAATCGAAGAACAGGCGACCCCGGCGGTGCTGGTAACACCCCGGGGTCCGGCAACAGGAGCAGACACTCCCGATGCGTGTCCATCGTAGCGCCCACGTGCGCGACTTCACCGTGCTGCCCAACGCCCTTCTCCAGTACCGGCGGTTGAGCTACACCGCCCGCGGCCTGCTCGCGGACCTCCTCTCCCGCCCCGACGGCTGGCGGGAGGACGGTCGGCACATGGCCGACTCCAGCCCGCAGGGGCGCGGTGCTGTCCGCAAGGCCCTGAAGGAGCTGACCGACGCGGGCTTCTACCGCGTCGAGAAGATCCGGATGCCGGACGGCACCATCCGCACCGAGACCCACGTGTACGACACGCCGTGGTGCGCGCCGGGTGCCACCCCTCCGGCGCCCGGTAGAGCGGCAACCGGCGCTGCTGGCAGCCCTGTTGTAAAGAACCGGCACAAAGAACCCTCCCTCCCCGCGAGTTCGGACGGTGACGTCAGGCCGGAGGAGCGGGACGAGGCTTCCGAGACCGAGGAGGTCCGGGAAGCGATGGCCACGCTCTTCCGCGTGATCCGCCCCGACCCCCGCCTGCGCCTGGGCGAGGCCGAAGCGCGCGAACTCGCTCCCCTGGTCGCCGAATGGCTGGCTCGCGGCAGCACGCCGGCCGACCTCACCCACGCCCTGCTGCCGGGCCTGCCTGTCCCGATGCACTCGGCGGCCGCCGTGCTCCGCTACCGCCTGGAGCACAAGATGCCGCCCGCCCGGCCCGCTGCACGGCCACCGGCCCGGTACGCCGAGTGCGCCGAGTGTCACGACCCGGTGCCCGGGCCGGGCATCTGCCGCCCGTGCGCCGGCCTGACGCCCCGGACCCTCACGGTCGGCCAGGGGGCGGACGTGGCAGCGGCAGGTGCCGCCCGGGTCCGAGCCGCTCTTCGCTCCGCGATGACCGGCGGTCGGCCTGCCCGCATCGCCGCCTGAGACACACTGTCCCACCGGTCCGAAGGGGCTCCGGCAGGTAGGTCGCCCTGCTCCGTCAGCGCCGCGTGGGCCGGGGGCGGGGGCGGGGGCGGGAATGATGGCCTCGCGACGGGCAGAGCCACCGCGTGCCGACGCGCCGAAACGCCGCTGCCCGCGACTTCCGAAGAAGTCCCGGGCAGCGGCGTCCGGTACGGCAGGCCTCAGACGTTGAAGCCGAGGGCGCGGAGCTGCTCGCGGCCGTCGTCGGTGATCTTGTCGGGGCCCCACGGCGGCATCCAGACCCAGTTGATGCGCAGGTCCTGCACCAGGCCGTCGGTGGCGGTCTTGGCCTGGTCCTCGATGACGTCGGTCAGCGGGCAGGCCGCCGAGGTGAGCGTCATGTCGATGGTGGCCACGTCGGACTCGTCGATGTGGATGCCGTAGATCAGGCCCAGGTTGACGACGTCGATGCCCAGTTCGGGGTCGACGACGTCCATCAGGGCCTCGGTCAGGTCCTCGACCGAGACCGTGCCGGCGGTGGTGCCGACGATGATGCCGGCCTGCTGCTCCTCCGCAGCGGAGGCCTCGGCGGCGGCGGTGGTGGTGCTCTCGTCACTCATGGTCTTGTCCTCCTCTGCGGGGTCAGTCGTTCACGGCGGGGTTCTGGGCGAGCGCCTGGGCGGTGGCGTCCTTCCAGGCCATCCAGCTGAGCAGGGCGCACTTGACCCGGGCCGGGTACTTGGAGACGCCGGCGAACGCGACCGCGTCCTCCAGCACCTCCTCGTCGCCCTCGCCCTGGCCCTTGCTCTGCATCAGCTCCAGGAAGGCCTCCTGGACCGCCTGCGCCTCGCCCACGGTCTTGCCGACCACCAGGTCGTTGAGCACCGAGGCGCTCGCCTGGCTGATCGAACAGCCCTGCGACTCGTACGAGACGTCCGCGACGGTGGCGCCGTCGAGCTTCACCCGCAGGGTGATCTCGTCGCCGCACGTCGGGTTGACGTGGTGCACCTCGGCGTCACCGTCCCGCAGCCCCTTGCCGTGCGGGTTGCGGTAGTGGTCCAGGATGATGTCCTGGTACATCGAGTCGAGCTTCATGGTTCGTCCTGCCCCGTCCCGTCAGCCGAAGAAGTTCCGGACGTGGTGCAGGCCGTCGATCAGCGCGTCGACCTCGCCCGGCGTCGAGTACAGATAGAACGACGCCCGCGTGGTCGCCGGAATTCCGTACCGCAGGCACACCGGCCGCGCGCAGTGGTGGCCGACGCGCACGGCGATGCCCTGCTCGTCCAGCACCTGGCCCACGTCGTGCGGGTGGATGTCGCCGAGGGTGAAGGAGATCGCGGCGCCGCGGTCCACGGCCGTGCGCGGGCCGATGATCCGCAGGTCGGGGACCTCCAGCAGCCGCTCGACGGCGTACTCGGTGATCGCGTGCTCGTGCGCCGCGATCCGCTCCATGCCGATGTCCTGGAGGTAGTCGATGGCCGCGCCGAGCCCGACCGCCTGGGCGATCGGCGGGGTGCCGGCCTCGAACTTGTGGGGGGCCGGGGCGTAGGTGGACGAGCCCATGGTGACGGTCTCGATCATCTCGCCGCCGCCGAGGAACGGCGGGAGGTCCTCCAGCAGCTCCTGGCGGCCCCAGAGGACACCGATGCCGGTCGGGGCCAGCATCTTGTGGCCGGTGAAGGCGACGAAGTCGGCCTCCAGCGCCTGCACGTCCAGCACCATGTGCGGCGCGGCCTGCGAGGCGTCGATGACGACCAGCGCGCCGACCGACTGGGCCTTGCGGACGATCGTCTCGACCGGGTTGACCGTGCCCAGCAGGTTGGAGACCAGGGTGAAGGAGACCACCTTGGTCTTCTCGGTGATCAGCTCGTCGATGTTCGACAGGTCGAGCCGGCCCTCGTCGGTCAGCCCGAACCACTTGAGCTTCGCGCCGCTGCGCTGCGACAACAGCTGCCACGGGACGATGTTGGAGTGGTGCTCCATCTCCGTGATGACGATCTCGGAGTCGGCGTCCACCCGGTACGGCTCGTCGGCCCAGGCCAGCATGTTGGCGACGAGGTTGAGCGACTCCGAGGCGTTCTTGGTGAAGATCACCTCGTTGCGGCTCGGCGCGTTGACGAACGCCGCGACCTTGTCCCGGGCGCCCTCGTACAGCGCCGTGGCCTCCTCGGCGAGCACGTGCACGCCGCGGTGGACGTTGGCGTTGTGCCGCTCGTAGTAGGCGTTCAGCGCCTCCAGCACCTGGCGCGGCTTCTGCGAGGTCGCCGCGTTGTCCAGGTAGACCAGCGGCTTGTCGTCGTGCAGCACCCGCTGGAGGACCGGGAAGTCCTTGCGGATCGCGTCGGTGTCGAGCAGTCCCGTAAACGGATGGGTCACTCGGACGCGCCCCCCTTCACGTACGCCTCGTAGCCCTCGTTCTCCAGCTTGTCGGCCAGCTCGGCGCCGCCGGACTCGACGATGCGGCCGCCCGCGAAGACGTGGACGTGGTCGGGCTTGATGTACCGCAGGATGCGGGTGTAGTGGGTGACCAGCAGGGTGCCGACCTCGCCGGTCGAGCGGACCCGGTTGATGCCCTCGGAGACGATCCGCAGCGCGTCGACGTCCAGGCCGGAGTCGGTCTCGTCGAGGATCGCGATCTTCGGCTTGAGCAGCTCCAGCTGGAGGATCTCGTGGCGCTTCTTCTCGCCGCCGGAGAAGCCCTCGTTGACGTTGCGCTCGGCGAAGGCCGGGTCCATCTGGAGGGCGGCCATCGCCTCCTTGACCTCCTTCACCCACAGCCGCAGCTTCGGGGCCTCGCCGCGGACGGCGGTGGCGGCGGTGCGCAGGAAGTTGCTGACCGAGACGCCGGGGACCTCGACCGGGTACTGCATGGCCAGGAAGACGCCGGCCTTGGCGCGCTCGTCGACGGACATCTCCAGGACGTCCTCGCCGTCCAGCAGCACCGAGCCGCCGGTGACGGTGTACTTGGGGTGACCGGCCAGCGAATAGGCCAGGGTGGACTTGCCGGAGCCGTTCGGACCCATGATGGCGTGGGTCTCGCCCTGCTTCACCGTCAGGTCGACGCCCTTCAGGATCTCGCGCGGGCCGTTCTCGGCCTCCACGGAGACGTGCAGGTCGCGGATTTCAAGGGTTGCCATGTGTACTCAGGACTCCTGGTTGACGGAGACGAGCACATCGTCCCCTTCGATCTTTACGGGGTAGACAGCGACCGGCTTGGTGGCGGGCAGGCCGGAGGGCTTGCCGGTGCGCAGGTCGAAGCTGGAGCCGTGCAGCCAGCACTCGATCATGCAGTCCTCGACCTCGCCCTCGGAGAGCGAGACGTTCGCGTGCGAGCAGGTGTCGTTGATCGCGAACACCCCCTCGTCGGTGCGGACGACGGAGACCGGCACGCCGTTCAGGTCCACGCGCTTGGGAACGTCCTCCTGGAGGTCGCTCAGCGCGCAGGCACGCAGGAAGGTCATCGGGCTCAGACCGCCGCTTCCAGCTCGGCGTCGATCTTCTCCATGAGCTGGTCCTGGACCTCGGCCACGCCGATCTGCTGGAGCAGCTCGGCGAAGAAGCCACGCACCACCAGGCGGCGGGCCTCGTCGGCCGGGATGCCGCGGGCCTGCAGGTAGAAGAGCTGCTCGTCGTCGAAGCGGCCGGTCGCCGAGGCGTGGCCGGCGCCGACGATCTCGCCGGTCTCGATCTCCAGGTTCGGGATCGAGTCGACCCGGGCGCCGTCGGTGAGCACCAGGTTCCGGTTGAGCTCGTAGGTGTCGGTGCCGAGCGCGGCGGCGCGGATCAGCACGTCGCCGACCCAGACCGCGTGGGCGTCCTGGCCCTGGAGCGCGCCCTTGTACGCCACGTTCGACCGGCAGTGCGGCGTGTCGTGGTCGACCACCAGGCGGTGCTCCAGGTGCTGGCCGGCGTCGGCGAAGTAGAGGCCGAACAGCTCGGCCTCGCCGCCGGGGCCGGCGTAGTTGACCCGCGGGTGCAGCCGGACCAGGTCGCCGCCGAAGGTGACGACCACGGACTTGTACGAGGCGTCCCGGCCGACCAGCGCGTTGTGCTGGGCGACGTGGACGGCGTCGCGCTCCCAGTCCTGCACGGAGACGAAGGTCAGCTTGGCGCCCTCGCCGACCAGCAGCTCGACGTTGGCGGCCCGGGTGCCGGTGCCCGCGTGGTTGAGCACCACGACGGCCTCGGCGAACGGCTTGACGTCGATCACCACGTGGGCGAAGCGGACCCCGCCCTCGCCGCGCACGTCGATCCTGACCGGCTCGGCCAGCACCGACTCCTTGGGGACGGTGACCACCAGGGCCTGCTCGAAGGCGCTGAACGCCTGCGCGGCGACCCGGTCGACCGGCGTGCCGGCCTTGCCCAGGCGGGCGTCGTCCCGGCCGACGGTCTCGGCGGTGACGCCGTCCGGCAGCGTGAACTCGACCTTGTCGGTGCCCACGCCGCCTCGCTCAGCTTCGGCGGCGGCGGTTCCGTCGTGCAGCCCGCCGAGGCGGTGCAGCGGGGTGAACCGCCAGTCCTCCTCGCGGCCGGTGGGCACCGGGAAGTCGTTCACGTCGAAGGACGGCTTGACCGCGACGCGCGCGTCGATCGGCTGCTGGACCGTGGTGCGGCCGGTGCCGGGGCCGGCGAGCTGCGCGCCCGCGCCGGCGGTGCCGACCTCGATCGAACCGGCGGTGGTGGAGCCGGTGGTGTTCTGCTCAGCCATGGCTGTTCGTAGTGCTCTCTTCCTCGGAAATGAGTGGACGGCGGCGGCCGGAGGTCAGCCGACCGCGCCCTCCATCTGCAGCTCGATCAGCCGGTTGAGCTCCAGCGCGTACTCCATCGGCAGCTCGCGCGCGATCGGCTCGACGAAGCCCCGGACGATCATCGCCATCGCCTCGAACTCGGTCAGGCCGCGGCTCATCAGGTAGAAGAGCTGGTCCTCGCTGACCTTGGAGACGGTCGCCTCGTGGCCCATGGACACGTCGTCCTCGCGGACGTCCACGTACGGGTAGGTGTCCGAACGGGAGATGGTGTCCACCAGCAGCGCGTCGCACAGCACGTTGGACTTGGCGCCCTTGGAGCCCTCGCCGATCTCGATCAGGCCGCGGTAGGAGGTCCGGCCGCCGCCGCGCGCCACCGACTTGGAGACGATGTTGGACGAGGTGTTCGGCGCCATGTGCACCATCTTGGCGCCGGCGTCCTGGTGCTGGCCCTCGCCCGCGAAGGCGATCGACAGGGTCTCGCCCTTGGCGTGCTCGCCCATCAGGTAGACGGCCGGGTACTTCATGGTGACCTTGGAGCCGATGTTGCCGTCGACCCACTCCATGGTCGCGCCCTCGTACGCCACGGCGCGCTTGGTGACCAGGTTGTAGACGTTGTTCGACCAGTTCTGGATCGTCGTGTAGCGGCAGCGGCCGCCCTTCTTGACGATGATCTCCACGACCGCCGAGTGCAGCGAGTCGGAGGAGTAGATCGGGGCGGTGCAGCCCTCGACGTAGTGGACGTAGGCGTCCTCGTCGACGATGATCAGCGTCCGCTCGAACTGGCCCATGTTCTCGGTGTTGATCCGGAAGTAGGCCTGGAGCGGGATGTCCACGTGCACGCCCTTCGGCACGTAGATGAACGAGCCGCCGGACCACACCGCGGTGTTCAGCGCGGCGAACTTGTTGTCGCCGGCCGGGATCACGGTGCCGAAGTACTCCTTGAACAGCTCCGGGTGCTCGCGCAGCGCGGTGTCGGTGTCCAGGAAGATGACGCCCTGCTCCTCCAGGTCCTCGCGGATCTGGTGGTAGACGACCTCGGATTCGTACTGGGCGGCGACGCCGGCGACCAGGCGCTGCTTCTCCGCCTCCGGGATGCCGAGCTTGTCGTAGGTGGCCTTGATGTCCGCCGGCAGGTCCTCCCAGGACTCGGCCTGCTTCTCGGTGGAGCGGACGAAGTACTTGATGTTGTCGAAGTCGATGCCGGTGAGGTCGGAGCCCCAGGTCGGCATGGGCTTCTTGCCGAACAGCTTCAGGCCCTTGAGCCGCAGGTTCAGCATCCACTCGGACTCGTTCTTCTTCGCGGAGATGTCGCGCACGACGTCTTCGCTGAGCCCGCGCTTGGCCGCGGCACCGGCGGTGTCCGGGTCGGCCCAGCCGTACTCGTAATTGCCGAGGCCTTCGAGCTCGGGGTGCGAAACGGTGTCAGTCATGCGAGCTTCCTAACGCGCGGACGCTGAATCTTCGGTGGACGTACCGGCAGTCGGCACCGCATCGGAGCCGCGTCCCGCCGGGGGCTGGGCGGGCGACGATGCGGCACCGGATGCCGGCACATAGGTGGTGCAGACCCCGTCGCCGTGGGCGATCGTGGCCAGCCGTTGCACATGGGTGCCCAGGAGCTGGGAGAAGACTTCGGTCTCCGCCTCACAGAGCTGCGGGAACTGCTCGGCGATGTGCGCGACCGGGCAGTGGTGTTGGCAGAGCTGGGCGCCCGCCGGGGCCTTGGCCGCGGCCGTCGGGACACGCCGCACCGTGGCAGCGTAGCCGTCGGCGCTCAGCGCCTGGGCCAGCGCCTCGGTGCGCTCTCCGGCGGCGGCCAGGCGCAGGGCCTCCAGGTACTTCTCGGCCTGCTTGCCGAACCGTGCGCGGGCGAAGGCGGCGACCGCCTCCTCGCCCGCCTTGCCGCCGCCCACCGAGTCCGCGATCCAGCGCAGCGCGTCGGCGGCGAGCTGGTCGTACGCCTGGTAGAAGGCGTCCCGGCCGGCGTCGGTGAGGGCGAAGACCTTGGCCGGACGACCCCGGCCGCGGCTTCCGTAGACCCGCTGTTCGCGGGACTCGACCAGGCCGGTGGCGACCAGCCCGTCGAGGTGGCGGCGGACGGCGGCGGCGGTGAGGCCGAGCCGGTTCGCCAGGTCGGCGGCGGAGGAGGGGCCGTGGTCCAGGATCGACCGCGCGACCCGGTCCCGGGTGGCCCGGTGGCCCTCGAGCAGCACCTCGGCCGCCGTCACGGGCACGTCACAGGAGGAGGCCGTCTCGGCCTCCTGCTGCTGGGCGTGCTCGCGCATGTTTTTCACAACACCAGTGTTGCGTAATTACTTCCGTCGGGACAAGCCGTGATCCAGGCCTCACCGGTGTCATCTGTCACGCAGGTTAGCCTTACCTGACCTGCGAAAACGATCATCGAGCCGCCGTCCGGGACGGATGTCGGGCCCTCTTAGACTCGCCGGTATGCACTCCGAACCCGCGGTCCAGATCGCCGGGCTGGTCAAACGCTACGACGACAAGCTCGCGGTGGACGGCCTCGACCTCACCATCCCGACCGGCGCGATCACCGCCGTCCTCGGCCCCAACGGCGCCGGCAAGACCACCACCATCGAGACCTGCGAGGGCTACCGCCGCCCCGACGCCGGCACCGTCCGGGTCCTGGGCCTCGACCCGGTCACCCAGAGCGCCGCACTGCGGCCCCGGATCGGCGTCATGCTGCAGTCCGGCGGCGTGTACGCGGGCGCGCGCGCCGTCGAGATGCTGCGGCACACCGCCAAGCTGCACGCCCACCCGCTGGACGTGGACGCCCTGGTCGAACGCCTCGGCCTCGGCTCCTGCGGCCGCACCACCTACCGGCGGCTGTCCGGCGGCCAGCAGCAGCGGCTCGCCCTGGCGATGGCCGTGGTCGGCCGCCCCGAGCTGGTCTTCCTGGACGAACCCACCGCGGGCCTCGACCCGCAGGCCCGCCGGGCCACCTGGGAGCTGGTGCGCGACCTGCGCCGGGACGGCGTCACCGTGGTCGTCACCACCCACCACATGGACGAGGCCGAGCAGCTCGCCGACCGGGTCGCCATCGTCGACGGCGGCCGGGTGATCGCCAACGGCACCACCGAGGAGCTGTGCCGCGACGGCGCCGAGGACGCCCTGCGCTTCGACGGCCCGCCCGGCCTCGACCTCGGCCCGCTGCTCAAGGAACTGCCCGAGGGCGCCGCAGCCACCGAGACCGCCCCCGGCAGCTACCGCGTCGAGGCGCCCGTCGACCCCCGGCTGGTGGCCACCGTCACCGGCTGGTGCGCGGCCACCGGCATCCTGCCCGAACGGCTGTCCGTCCAGCGCCGCAGCCTGGAGGACGTCTTCCTCGACCTGACCGGACGGGAGCTCCGATCGTGACCACCACGGACTACTCCCCCAAGCCGGGCCCCGCGCCGGTCGGCCGGATGCTGCTGGCCCAGACCGCGTTCGAGACCCGGATGCTGCTGCGCAACGGTGAGCAGCTGCTGCTCACCGTGGTCATCCCGACCGTGCTGCTGGTGCTGTTCTCCGCCGTGGACATCGTCGCGGTCGAGGGCCCCGGCAAGCGGGTCGACTTCCTGGCCCCCGGCCTGCTGGCGCTGGCCGTGATGTCCACCGCCTTCACCGGCCAGGCCATCGCCACCGGGTTCGAGCGCCGCTACGGCGTGCTGAAGCGGCTCGGCGCGAGCCCGCTGCCGCGCTGGGCGCTGCTGACCGCCAAGACCGGCTGCGTCCTGGTGACGGAGGCGCTGCAGGTGGCGCTGCTGTCGGTGATCGCGCTGGCCCTCGGCTGGTCCCCGCACGGCAACCCGCTGACCGTCGCCGCACTGCTGGTCCTCGGCACCGCCGCCTTCTCCGGGCTCGGCCTGCTGATGGCCGGCACCCTGAAGGCCGAGGCCACCCTGGCCGGCGCCAACCTGGTGTTCATCCTGCTGCTGCTGGCCGGCGGGGTGATCGTGCCGCTGAGCCGGTTCCCCGACGCCGTCCGGTCGGTGCTGGAGCTGCTGCCGATCTCGGCGCTCTCGGACGGCCTGCGGTCGGTGCTCCAGGACGGCGCCTCGGCGCCGTGGGCGGACCTCGGGATCCTGGCCGGCTGGTCGGTGCTCGGCCTGGCCGCGGCCGCCCGCTTCTTCCGCTGGGAGTAGCCGGCGGGCACCGACGCGCGACGCCCCCCGGCCACCTCGGGCCGGGGGGCGTCGCGCGTCAGCGGGCCGCGGAGCGTCAGCTCTCCCTGCCGCCACGGCGCTTGCGGGCGAGCAGGACGAGCGCGCCGCCGACCAGCAGCACGCCGCCGCCGGCCGCCGCGATCATCGGGGTCGCGTCGCTGCTACCGGTCTGGGCGAGCGCCGGCGCGCTGGTGGTGGGCGCCGGGGTCGCGGTCGGGGTCTTGCTCGGGGTCGGCGTGGCCGAGGGGGTCTTGCTCGGGGTGGGCGTGGCCGACGGGGTGGGGGTCGCGGTCGGCGTCGGCGTCGGGGTCGGGGTCGGGGTCGGGGTCGGGGTGGGCGTCTTGGTGGGGGTGGGCGTGGGGGTCGGAGTCGGCGTGTGGCACGGCTCGATGGTCTTGGTCTCGTTGATGTTCCAGCCCTTCTCGTTCGGGCTCTCCGTGGTGGTGACCACCAGGTTCGCCTTGATCGGGCCGTTGTGGTCCTTCACCGGGAAGGTGCCGTGGTACTCCTTCGGGAAGGTCTGGGCGTCCAGGACCTTCTCTCCGTCGATGGTGAGGCTGACGGTGTTCTTCACGTCGGCCTTGGGGCTGTAGTTGATCAGATCGATCACGATCTTGTCGCAGGTCACCGTCCAACTCGGCACGTGCGCCGAGGCGTTGGTGGCCAGTGCCAGGGGCAGGAGAAAACCGGCCGCAGCCGTGCCGGCAAGTGCCGTCGCACCGATCGCGAAGTGCCGCTGCTGTCGCGCCATTACTTGTTCCCCTCCGAACGGTCTTGTGCAGCAGGCGTGTTGAGTGGTTCGCGGTGGCCCGCTACGACTGTCCGGGGGACTCTACCGGCACTCCCGCACCCCGCCACACCCCGCCGTACGACCGGATATCGACTGTCCGTCCGTCTTCCGATGTGCATGACCAGCCCATCACAGCCGCCACCTCGCAGAACGTGGATTCGGCAAACCTGAATGGACTTCGTCATCTTCAAGACAGAACGGAGCCCTCGGTGATCGGGTTCAATCACCGAGGGCTCCGATTCAGTCAGCCGACGAACAGCGGGCCATTCCGGCCTTTCCGTCGATACCACCCCTCCGAGCCGGGAACGCCAGGCTCGGCCGGGCTGGCCGGGTCGGCCTGGTCAGTCAGGTCGGCCGGTTCGGGGGCTCAGGCCTTCCCGGCCGCCTTCCGCCGCGCGGCCACCACGATCCCGCCACCGGCCGCGAGCACGACCGCACCGCCGATCGCCAGCGGCAGCACCGGGCCGGAGCCGGTGTGCGCCAGGTCGCCGCCCGCGTCCGGCCGGGCGGACGGGCTGCCCGAGGCCGCCGGAGCGGCGGTCGAGCCGCCGGCCGACGGACCGGCCGAGCCGCTCGCACTGGGCGCACCGCTCGTCGGGGCGGACGGGCTGCCCGAGGGGCTCGCCGAACCGCTCGGGGAGGCCGAGGCGCTCGGCGTGGCCGACGGCGAACCGCTCGGCACGGTCGGCGGGACGGACGGCGTCGGGACGGTCGGGCCCGGCAGGCAGCCGGTGAAGGGGTAGTGGTGCGTCTCCGCGCCGCCCTTGCCGGTCAGCGAGGCGGCGATCACCGAGCCGTTGACCGGGCCGCCGCTGCCGAGGTCGAAGGCGGCGTTCGGCGCGAGCACGGTGCCGGCCCAGGCGGCCTGGCTGTTCTTGACCACCTTGGTGGCGGTCGGGAAGTTCCAGAGCAGCTTGGCCCGGATAGCCCCGCCCGCGGCACTCTGCAGCTTGTCGTCCAGCACGAAGGCCTTCTTGCCCTCGTCCCACAGGTGGAAGCCGGTGGTCCCGGCCGCCGCCATGTCGTACGAGCCGCCGGTCACGTTGACCACCGTCACCGAGCCGGCCGGCACCTTGAGGTAGACGTCCTTGGCGCCCTGGAGCTTGGCCGCGTCGACGGTGAAGCTGTTGTACTTCGCGTCCCCGCCGGTGAACGTCAGCTTGGCGCCCTCGGCCTGGACGGTGGCGCCGGCGGTCTGCGGAACGGCGGCCAGCGAGGTGGCGGCGGTGCGCAGCTTGGCGAACTCGGCCTTGAAGTCGATCGGCGAGGGGCCCTGGGCGACGGCGCCCTGGTGCGCCTGGACCACGGCGCCGTCGGCCTTGGCGCCGAAGACTCCGTTGCCCTTCATCACCTGGGTGTTGTGCCCAGTGATCCTGCCGGCCACGACCAGGGCGTTCTTGCCGGGCAGCGCGTCGACCTGGGCCGCGGTGAGCTCCTGGCCGACCGAGAAGCCGCCGGTGAAGTCGGCGTTGCCGCCGACCGCGACCGCGCCCTCGGCGTCGGGGGTGTGGGTGTCGTCGCCCTCGATGAACTCGCCGTAGAGGTTGGCGACCCCGAGGCCGCGGCACTCCTGGTCGGCACCGACGGCCTGGGCGGCCGGCGCGACGAGGCCGGCCAGTGCGAGCGAGCCGCCGACCGCGAGCGCGGCGGCGGAAGTGGGTATGCGCATGTGCAGGTCTCCGCTTGCGTGCGGGCGTAGATGGGGGAGGGGTCCGAAAAGGTATGGACCAACCCGCACTCTTTCGGCCAAACGGGTCAATGGTCAAGACCAATTCACTCCTTGACCGAACCGCCCCGTTTTGTCCGCGTGTCGCTCCCCCGCGTGTCGCCGCCCGCCGCCCGCGCCCTTCCCGGCCCCGCCGCCCCCACCGCCCCGTCCCGCTGCCCGCGCCCCGCCCGCGCCCCGCCCCAAGATCGCCTGTAAGGCCACCTACGATGGACCCCGTGTTTAACCCCTTCTCCCTGCTCGCCGAGCGCTGGCAGCCATCCGCCGAGATGGTCCGGCGCGCCGCGTTCGCCGCGCTGGTGATGAGCGTGGTGATCGTCGTCACCGGCGGCGCCGTCCGGCTCACCGCCTCCGGCCTCGGCTGTACCACCTGGCCCCGCTGCACCGACGAGAGCCTGACGCCCACCGCCGAGATGGGCTTCCACGGCGTCGTCGAGTTCACCAACCGGATGCTCACCTACGTGCTGAGCGCCGCCGTCGGCTGGGCGATCCTGGCCGCCCGCTGCCACCGCCCCTGGCGGCACAGCATGACCAGGCTCGGCTGGGCCCAGTTCTGGCTGGTGATGAGCAACGCCGTGCTCGGCGGCATCACCGTGCTGACCGGCCTCAACCCGTACACCGTGGCGCTGCACATGATCGCCGCGATGGCCCTGGTCTGGGTCGCGCTGCTGATGTGGGAGCGGTCCAAGGAGGGCGACGGCCCGGCGCGACTGTCCGTGGCCCGGCCGATCCACCAGCTCTCGTACGTCCTGGTCACCGTGATCGGCCTGCTCGTCGCCGCCGGCACCCTGGTGACCGGCGCCGGCCACCACCCGGGCACGCCGAAGGACAACAAGATCGTCCCGCGCATCCCGATCGACTACGACCGCCTGGCCCAGTTCCACGCCGACTTCGCGTTCGTCTCGGTCGGCCTGGCCATCGCAGTGATCTTCGTGTTCGCCGCCGTCAAGGCCCCGCAGCCCGCCCGCGCCCGGGCCAAGGAGCTGCTCGCAGTCCTGCTCCTCCAGGGCGTCCTGGGCTTCATCCAGTACTTCACCGACGCCCCCGAGCTGATGGTCGGCCTCCACATGCTGCTCGCAGCGCTGACGTGGATCGCCGCCCTACGCGTCCCCCTCGCCCTGCGCACCCGCGGGACCGAGGAAGTCACCGACCAGCTCCCCGCCCAGACCCCGCAGACCGCCTCGGTCTGACCCCGGCGACACACGACGGCCCGGTTCCCCCGTGCGGGGGAACCGGGCCGTCGCCGCGTCCGGGGGGGCGGGCTCAGCCGCCGATCTGGATGCCGGCCATCCGCTTCCACTCGTACGCGCCGGTCTTCACCTTGAGGCCCAGCTCGCCCTCGAAGTTCTCGTGGAGGGTCAGCCCGGCCAGCTCCGCGGCCCGGCGGCCGACGGCGTAGCTGGGGGCCACCTGGTCGCCCCAGGCGCCGTCCGCGCCGACCACGACGATCCGGGTGGCCACGGCGCCGACGTACTCGACGACCGCGTCGGCGCTGCCCCCGTGCTGCTGGGCGAAGCTGGTCAGGTGCTTGGCGATGCGCTTGGCGCGGCGCTCAGTACGGGCGTCCGGCGTGGCGGTCTCTGCGCTGGTCATGCCCGCATGCTACCCACCGGTAGCGCCGCTGGCGACGGGACCGCCCTGTGCACCGGGCCACATACTGGAGGAGTGACGTTCACAGGCTGGCCCGCCGAGGCGCTCGACTTCTACGAGCACCTGGAAGCCGACAACTCCAAGACCTTCTGGCAGGCCCACAAGGACGCCTACGACGGCGTCGTCCGGGCCCCGATGGAGCTGCTGCTCGCCGAGCTGGAGCCGGAGTTCGGGCCGGGGAAGATCTTCCGCCCGAACCGCGACGTCCGGTTCAGCGCCGACAAGTCCCCGTACAAGACCCACATCGGCGCGCACCTGGAGAGCGGCGGCTACATCCAGCTCTCCGCCGACGGCCTGGCCTGCGGCAACGGCTTCTACCAGCTCGCCCCGGACCAGCTGGAGCGCTACCGGGCCGCCGTCGCCGAGGACGTCGGCGGCGCCGAGCTGGAACGGGTGATCGCCCGGGTGGAGCAGCAGGGCCCGCTGGTGGTCGGCCGGGACTCCCTCAAGTCGGCCCCGCGCGGCTATCCCAAGGACCACCCCAGGATCGCCCTGCTGCGCCACAAGGGCCTGGTGGCCTGGCAGGAGTGGGAGCCGGCGAAGTGGCTGGGCACCCGCGCCGCCTACACCCGGATCACGGGTTTCCTGCACGCCTCCCAGCCACTGCGGGACTGGCTGGAGGACCACGTCGGCCCGTCCGAGCTGTCCTCCCGCTGAACCCTCCCCCGGCACGCGAAGGAGCCCCGGTCCGTTCGGACCGGGGCTCCTCGGCGATGGGGCCTGCTCGCGCGATGAGGCCTACTTGACGAAGGGGTCGATCGCGCAGACCACCATCAGCAGCGACAGGTAGGTGATCGACCAGTGGAACAGCCGCATCTCCTTGAGCTTCGCGCCCACGATCCCGGCCTTGGCCCGCCCGTACAGCGCGTGCGCCTCGCGCAGCCACGCCCCGCCCAGCAGCACCGCGGCGACCGGGTACAGCCAGCTCATGTGCCCCAGCGGCCAGAGCGCCAGCGAGACCGCCACCATCACCCAGGAGTAGACGACGACCTGCTTGCCGACCGCCACGTTGCCCTTGATCACCGGCAGCATCGGCACGCCGGCCCGCGCGTAGTCGTCGCGGACCTTCATCGACAGCACCCAGGTGTGCGGCGGCGTCCAGAAGAACACCACCAGGAACAGCACCACCGCGGCCCAGGACATCGAGTTGGTCACCGAGGACCAGCCGACCAGGACCGGCATGCAGCCGGCGATGCCGCCCCAGACGATGTTCTGCGAGGTGCGCCGCTTGAGCCCCAGCGTGTAGACGAACACGTAGAACAGCAGGGCGCCCAGCGCCAGCCCGGCGGACAGCCAGTTGACCCCGAAGCCGAGCAGCAGGGTCGAGACGACGGCGAGCACGATGCCGAACACCAGCGCCTCGCGCGGCGACACCATCCCGGTGACGATCGGCCGCCGCTCGGTGCGCGACATGACCGCGTCGATGTCCCGGTCGATGTACATGTTGAGGGCGTTGGCGCCGCCGGCCGAGAGGTAGCCGCCGACGACGACCTTCAGCACCAGCAGCATGTTCGGCACGCCCTGTTGAGCCAGGAACATCACCGGCACGGTGCTCATCAGCAGCAGCTCGATGATCCGCGGCTTGGTCAGTGCGACGAACGCGCCGACACGGGCCCCGAACGGCCGGTGCGCAGGAGTCGCCCCGGTGACCCCGGCGGGACGGGTTTCGACGGCGGTCACTAACACCCCAACTGAAGATGAATCTTCGCAGGCGTCCACAGGAACGAAGGGTCCCGAATCGTCCGCTCTGCGCGTACCACGACACCATAGACGCTCCATATATCGCATCCGGCTCCGGGGTCCCCCGGCGAGGCGGAACGCACACCCGCGGGTGAACCGCCCCGGCGACGCCCTCGGGAGCCTCCGGCGACGCCCTCCGGGGTCCGCGGCCGCGTCTTCGGGTGCCCGCGGCGAGGCCCGCTCGCCCGTCCTGACCACCGGAGCGGCGCGGCCCCGCGAATCGGGAGAGTCTGGGACAAATCCATTCCGTCCGTCCCGGTGGGAATCTGCATGCGGAATTGCCGGTTGTCCCAGCACGGAGGGTGAGCCGCGACCCGGACGGTAGGCTCGCACGCAGAAGCGGGATCTACCCTCCGTGACCGGCACCACCCAGCGTCGGGACCACAGCGCCGTGGCCGACCCGGTCCCCAATTCACGGGGTCACTCTTCACAATGGAAGGAGCCCTGAGACAGGGTGAGCACTGCGCCGACGAACGCATTCGAGTGGACCGATCTGGACGAGCGCACGGTTGACACCGCGCGGGTCCTGGCCATGGACGCTGTCCAGAAGGTCGGCAACGGGCACCCCGGGACGGCCATGTCGCTGGCCCCGGCCGCGTACCTGATCTTCCAGCGGTTCCTGCGCCACGACCCGACCGACCCGTCGTGGGTCGGGCGTGACCGCTTCGTCCTCTCCCCGGGACACACCAGCCTGACCCTCTACACCCAGCTCTACCTCGCCGGCTACGGCCTGGAGCTGGACGACCTGAAGGCCTTCCGCGTCGCCGGCAGCCGCACCCCCGGTCACCCCGAGCACGGCCACACCGCCGGCGTGGAGACCACCACCGGACCGCTCGGCCAGGGCATCGCCAACGCGGTCGGCATGGCGATGGCCGCCCGCTACGAGCGCGGCCTGTTCGACCCGGAGGCCGCGGCCGGCACCTCGCCGTTCGACCACACCGTCTGGGCCATCGTCTCCGACGGCGACCTGGAGGAGGGCATCTCCGCCGAGGCCTCGTCGCTGGCCGGCCACCAGAAGCTGGGCAACCTGGTCGCCCTCTACGACGACAACCACATCTCGATCGAGGGCGACACCGAGACGGCCTTCTCCGAGGACGTCCTCAAGCGCTACGAGGCGTACGGCTGGCACGTCCAGCGGGTCACCCCGAAGTCCAACGGCGACATCGACGTGGCCGCCCTCGCCGAGGCGCTGGCCGCGGCCAAGGCCGAGACCTCCCGCCCGTCGATCATCGCGATGCGCACGATCATCGCCTGGCCGGCCCCGAACGCCCAGGACACCGCCAAGGCGCACGGCTCCGCGCTCGGCGCCGCCGAGATCGCCGCCACCAAGAAGGTCCTGGGCTTCGACCCGGAGAAGACCTTCGAGGTGAGCGACCAGGTCATCGAGCACGCCCGCCTGGTGATCAAGCGCGGCAAGGCCGCCCGCGACGAGTGGCAGCAGTCCTTCGAGGCCTGGCGCGCCGCCGACCCGCAGCGCGCCGCCGAGTTCGACCGCATCGAGGCCGGCGAGCTGCCCGAGGGCTGGAAGAAGACCGTCCCCTCCTTCCCGGCCGGCAAGGACGTCGCCACCCGCAAGGCCTCCGGCGACACCCTCAAGGCGCTCGGCGCGGTGATCCCGGAGCTGTGGGGCGGCTCGGCCGACCTCGCCGAGTCCAACCTCACCACCATCGACGAGGACAGCTCCTTCCTGCCCGAGGGCAACCCGCTGAAGTCGGCCGGCCCGTACGGCCGGACGATCCACTTCGGCATCCGCGAGCACGCCATGGGCTCGACCATGAACGGCATCGCCCTGCACGGGAAGACCCGCGTCTACGGCGGCACCTTCCTGGTCTTCGCCGACTACATGCGCCCGGCCGTCCGCCTGGCCGCGCTGATGAAGCTGCCGGTCACCTACGTGTGGACGCACGACTCGATCGGCCTCGGCGAGGACGGCCCGACCCACCAGCCGGTCGAGCACCTGGCCTCGCTGCGCGCCATCCCGGGCCTGGCCATGGTCCGCCCGGCCGACGCCAACGAGACCGCCGTCGCCTGGCGCACCGTCATCGAGCGCCAGACCACCCACCCCGGCCCGGTCGGCCTGGCCCTGACCCGCCAGGGCGTCCCGACCTTCGACCGCGAGGTCTTCGGCTCCGCCGAGGGCACCGCCAAGGGCGGCTACGTCCTGGCCGAGGCCTCCACCGGCGACCCGCAGGTGATCCTGCTCGGCACCGGCTCCGAGGTCCAGCTGGCCGTCCAGGCCCGCGAGGTGCTGGAGGCCGAGGGCATCGCCACCCGCGTGGTCTCACTGCCGTCCTTCGAGTGGTTCCAGGAGCAGGACCAGGCCTACCGCGACAGCGTGCTGCCGCCGTCGGTCAAGGCCCGGGTGTCGGTCGAGGCCGGCATCGCCCAGGGCTGGCGCGAGCTGGTCGGCGACCACGGCCGGATCGTCTCGCTGGATCACTTCGGTGCCTCCGCCGACTACAAGGTGCTGTTCGAGGAGTTCGGCATCACCGCCGAGCGCGTGGTGGCCGAGGCCCACAACGCCCTGCGCTCCCTCGAAGCCGTCAACCGCTAGCGGCTCCGGGCCGCGGGGCCCCCCCCCCCCCGGCCCCCGGGCCCCCCCCCCCCCCCCCCCCAGCCCGTGTGTTTTAAAAAAAAAACAGCCCCCCACAACACCGAGAAGCG
>NZ_JBHXLL010000030.1:0-44790 GCF_042721415.1 Kitasatospora sp. NPDC058444
TCGGCACGCCAGGCTCAACGACCGGCACCCCATCGGGATACCGGTCGCATCACCACATCATCCGAACTCGTTATGTGCGAAGGACGGGTCTAGGCGGAGAGCAGGGCGGTCACCGGCACGCCCGCCAACTCCCGTACGTCGCGCGCGAGGTGGGGCTGGTCCGCGTAGCCGGTCCGGGCCGCCGCATCGGCCAGCGGGACGCCGGTGCGGGCGAGCGCCAGGGCGCGTTGCATGCGCAGGATCCGGGCGAGGGTCTTGGGGCCGTAGCCGAAGGCGGCCAGGGAGCGGCGGTGGAGCTGGCGGGCGCCGAGGCCGACCGTCCCGGCCGTCGCGGCGACGGACCGCCCGGCGGCGAGCGAGTCGGCCACCGCGCGGATCAGCGGGTCCTCGGGTTGTGCCTCGGCCGCCAGGCGCAGGGCCAGGGCTTCCAGGGCGGCGGCCGGGTCGGCGGCCGCGTCGATCCGCTCGGTGAGGCGACGGACCTCGGCGGCGGGCCGCAGGTCGGCCAACTCGACGCGGCGGTCCAGCAGTTCGTGGGCGGGGACGCCGATCAGGGCGGGGGCGGCGCCGGGGCGGAAGCGCACGCCGGCCCACGGGCCGCGCAGTCCGGGGCCGGGGCGGAAGGCACGGGTGTCCGGTCCGGCGACCAGCAGCCGGCCTTCCGTCCACAGCAGGTCCATGCAGCCGTCGGGGAGGACCGGCCCGGCGTCGCTCATGGGCCGCAGGGCCCGCTTCGTCCACACGACCGCACCGGGCAGCCGGGACGCGCGTTCCAGGTACGCGGAGGACGACGACTCCATGACGTGAGGTTACGCGGCCCGGGAGGAGTGGGCACGGACGCCGATGGTCCCGGGAGGAGTGGGCACGGACGCCGATGGCCCCCGGGAGGAGTGAGCACGGACGCCGATGGCCCCCGGGAGGAGTGAGCACGGACGCCGATGGCCCCGACCGCGTGGAACGGTCGGGGCCATCGGGCCGGACGGGGGAGGGCCGGGCTCAGCCGACCGGCTCGACCTCCGGCTCCTCCGGAGCGTCGGCCCCCGCGCCGGCGGCCTTCCGGCCGTCGCGCATCAGCACCAGGGTGAGCGCCGCGGCCGCGACGACCGCGATGCCGCCCACCGTGAAGGTGGTGGAGGTGGCGGTGTTGAACGCCTCCCGGGCCGTCGCGACCAGTCCGCCGTCCCCGGTGGAGCCAGCCGTCGCGAGCGCGCCGGTGATGTCGTGGCGGGCGGCGGCGGGGGCGGCGGCGGGCATCGCCCCGGTGTAGGTGCTGGAGAGCACGGTGCCGAGGATGGCCACGCCGAGCGCCGCGCCGGACTGCTGGATGGTGTCGTTGAGCGCGGAGCCGACGCCGGCGTGCTCGCTCGGGATGGCGCCCATCAGCGCGTTGGCGGCGGCCGGCATGCCGAGGCCGGAGCCGATGCCGAGGACCAGCATGGCCAGGGCGACCTTGGTGAAGCCGTCGCCGACCGAGAGGGTGGCCAGCAGCCCGAAGCCGCCCGCGATGATCAGCATGCCGATCGAGGTGAGTACCCGCGCCGGGACCTTCTTGCCGAGCACCGCGCCGAGCGCGTTGAACACCAGCGAGGCGATGGCCAGCGGGATGAAGGCGAGGCCGGTGTCGGTGGGCGAGAACTCCAGCACGAACTGGAGGTGCTGGGTGAGGACCAGCATCAGCCCGCCGGTGGCGAAGGTGAGCAGGACGAGCGAGAAGCTGGCGCCGGTGAAGACCCGGTTGCGGAACAGGTTGAGCGGGACCATCGGCGAGTCGGTGCGGACCTGCCGGACGGCGAAGCCGGTCAGCGAGGCCACCGCGAGCAGGATCGCGCCGAGGGTGCTCGCACTGGTGATGCCGTCCCTGGGCAGCACGATGATCGACCAGACCAGCGCCGTCATGCCGACCATCGACAGCGCCATGCCCGGCAGGTCGGGGCGGCGCCACGGTCCCTTGGACTCCGGCATCAGCAGCAGTGCGGCGATGATGGCGACCGCCGCGATCGGCACGTTGAGCAGGAAGACCGCGCCCCACCAGAAGTGCGCGATCAGCGCGCCGCCGAGCACCGGACCGCCGACCAGGCCGATCATGGCCACCGCGGTCCAGGCGGCGATCGCCTTCGGGCGCTCCTCGTCGTCGAAGACGGTGATCAGGATGGAGAGCGTGCTCGGCATGACCAGCGCGCCGCCGACGCCCATCAGGACGCGCCCGGCGATCAGCTCCCCGGGGCTGTCGGCGTACGCCGCGACCAGTGAGGCCGCGCCGAACAGCGCCAGTCCGACGATCATCACCTTCCGCCGTCCGAAGCGGTCGGAGAGGCTGCCCGAGGTGAGCAGCAGGCCGGCGAAGACCAGGATGTAGGAGTCGATGATCCACTGGATGTCCTGCGCCCCGGCCTTGAGGTCCTCCGCGATCGGCGGGATGGACACCGTGAGCACCATGTTGTCGATCACCAGCACCAGGCTGCTGAGGCAGAGCACGATCAGAATGAGCCAGCGCTGCGGATGACGTTGCACGGCGTTTTTCCCCCTCTGGACTTCTCGCTCCGAGCCTCGGGCTTCGGGCCCCGGGCTTCGGACTGCGGGCTTTGGCGCGGGCACACCGTCCTCCGTCCCCAGGGGTACGGTGTGCGCCGCTCCGAACACTGTACGGACAGCCGCACACTGTTCGCAACGCCGTACACCGTTCGATCTCCGCACGCTGTTCGTTGCGCCGTACACTGTTCGAAGCAAAATGTGACAAGCAGCGCCGGACCGGATCGGATCCGGGCCGGTCGGCGAATGGCGAGGAGGGCCCGATGGCGGCCAAATCAGAGGACGGCACGACCCCGGGCATCCCCATGCCGTGGAACCGCCCCCAGCGACGGCGGGAACAGCCCCCCCTCAGCCGCGAGCAGATCGTCGCCGAGGCCCTCGCGCTGCTCGACTCCGACGGCATCGAGGCGCTGAGCATGCGCAAGCTCGCCGCCCGGCTGAACGCCGGCGCGACCTCGCTCTACACCCACGTCGCCAACAAGGACGAACTGCTCGCGCTGGTCGTCGACCAGGTCTTCGGCACCCTCCCGCAGCCCGAGGCCGAGGGCTCCGAGGACCCGAAGGTCTGGCGCGCGAAGGTCATGGAGTGCGCCGAGAGCATGCGCGCGACCATCATGCGCTACCCGTGGATGGTCTCGGTGGTCGGCGACGTCGGGATGATCTACTTCGGCCCCAACTGGATGCGGCTCTCCGAGTCCCTGCTGGCCGTACTGGACACGGCCGGTTTCGAGCTCGGCGAGGCCAACGACGCGATGAGCGCGGTGATGGGCTACACGATCGGGACCGCCTGCGTGGAGGCCTCCTGGGTGACCGCGCTGGCCCGCAGCGGCCACGACGAGCAGGAGTGGATGAACCAACTCCTGCCCGTCGTCATCGAGTCCACCAAGGAGTTCCCGCTGCTGCACCGGCTGTACACGTCCGAGGTTCCGGACGAGGTCGCGGCGGGCCGGGACAGCAGCTTCGCCCGGGGCGTCAACGTCATCCTGGACGGGATCGAGGCGGCCCAGGCCGGCCGCCGCCGGAGCTGATGCGGCCCGGGTGGGCCGCCGCCAGAACCGAGGCGGCTCACCCGGAGGTGCTCAACTCCCGCTGAGCGCCTGCACCTCCGCGTACCCTGGCACCGGACCGACCGGCTCGCCCGCCGCGACGGCCGCCGCCGTGGCCACCGCCGCCGCCAGTGCCGCGCGGTACAGCAGCGAGCCCAGGCTGACCCGGGCCACCCCGAGCCCGGCCAGCTCGGCCAGGCCCGGGCCGCCCGGCGTGAAGAGGATGTTGAGCGGGACGGCGAGCGCGCCGACCAGCCGCCCGATGACCGCCGGATCGGACAACCCGGGGACGAACACGCCGTCCGCGCCCGCCTGCTGGTAGGCGTCCAGGCGCCGGAGCGCCTCCGACTCGGGGTCGTCCTGCCCGCACCAGTAGGTGTCGGTGCGGGCGTTGACGAACAGCTCCGGCACGGCCGCCTTCACCGCCGCGACCTTCGCGGCGTGGCGGTCGGCCGGGGCCAGCACGCCGTCCACCCGGCCGTCCTCCAGGTTGATGCCGACCACTCCGGCCTTCGCCAACTCCACGGCCAGCTCGGCGACTTCGTCCGGGTCGTCACTGAACCCGGACTCCACGTCGACGCTGAGCAGGAAGCCTCCACGTCCGAGCCGGTGCGCCAGCCGTACGGTCTCCGCGCGGGTGGCGGCGGCACCGTCGGGCAGGCCGGCGACGGCCGCCACGCCCAGACTGGTGGTGCCGATCGCGGAGTGGCCCTGGGCGGCGAGGGCGACGGCCGAGGCGTGGTCCCAGGCGTTGGGGAGCAGCAGCGGGTGGCCGGGGCGGTGGTGCAGGGCGGCGAAGGGGGTCATCGGGCGTTCTCCATCGGGTCGTTGGTGAGGTTTCCGGTCGTGTTCGCCGGGCCGGCGGTCGGGTCGGCCGGGCTGGTGGTCGGGTCGGCCGGACCGGTGGCCGTGTTCGCCAGGTCGGCGGTCGGGTCGGCCGGGCCGTGGGCCGTGTTCGCCGGGCCGTCGGCCACGTCCGCAGGGCTCCCGGCCGGATCCGCCGGGTTCCCGACCGAGTCCGCGTAGTAGTACCCGGCCCCGGAGACGTGGTGGACGATCCGCCGGAAGCTCCAGCCCGTCCCCGGCGAGTCGTCCAGCCGTTCGTCCGGCAGTGCGGCGACCCGCCGGGACCAGATCCCGGCCAGCCGGGTCAGTCGGCTGCGGGCCTCGTCCAGGTCGGCGGCGGTGAACGGGGCGAGGTCGGCCGGGGTGGTGACGTTGGAGGCGTGCCAGCGGTCGGGCTCGGTCGGCTCGCCGGCCACCCGGGCCTCCAACTCGGCCAGGTGGTCGAGGAGATGGTCGGCAATACGGCGAACCGCCTTGTGCGGCGTGTAGGTTCGGCCGTCGGCGTTGACGATCGGGTGACCGCCCCAGGCCGTCCAGCCGGCCGCCAGGGCGAGCACGTGATCGACCATCTCGGGTACCAGGGCGGCGAGTTCGAACTTTCCGAGCTCCGGCCCGGGCGGACCGGGCGGACCGGGCGGACCGGAATCCGCATCCGACGTACCCGCGTCCGGCGCGCCCGCGTCCGCCGGATCGGAGGCGCCGTACAGGATGCCCTCGGCGATGACCAGCGCCTGCGCGCGGCCCGGGCAGCTCCGGGGCGGGGCGCCGAAGGTGAGCGCGACGCCCTCCGGCGCCCCGGACTGGGCCGCCGCGATGTCGAGCAGGATCCGCGTCCCGGCCGGTACGGCAAGGCCGCCGACCTCGGTCGCCCGGGCGGCGAGCCGACGCATCGTCCGGACCGGCGGGTCCTCGCGCACCACGCCGGGAAGACCGTCCGCGTGCCGGCGGGCGCCCTCGACCAGCGCGGCCGTGGCGTCGCAGGCCTGGACGAGCAGGCCGATCCGGTTCGCGGCCGTCTCCTCGTCCCGGTCCCCCATCGCGGGCAGCAGCCGGGCCACCGCCGCGTCCGCCGCCGGATCGTGCGGCGCGTCGGCGAAGTACGCCCGGGACACCGTCGCGACGTCCCGCGCCACGGTCTCCGGGTCGGCCAGGCCGAGCTCCGCCGCGAGCACCCGGACCACCCGCAGCCGCACGTCGGGCTCGAAGCCGCCGGCCGCGGCCACCCGCAGTCGGTCCTGGTCCAGCCGCTCCAGGTCGGCCAGCACCAGCGCCCGGCGGCGGGCGTGCGGTTCGCCGAAGCTGAACCGGGCGACGGCGGACCGCAGCCAGGCCACGGTGCCGGGGGCGGCGCCGGTCGGCCCGGACGGACCGGTCGGCCCGGTCGGACCGGGCGGACCGGGCGCCACCGGCCCGGTGGCCGGCCCGGGGAGCGGCCCGGCGGGCAACGGGACCAACGCCGGGTCGGCCAGCGCCGCCGTCACGTCGTCGTAGCGGGAGAAGGTCATCGTCGCGGGGCCGGAGACCACCGTGGTTTCGGTCATGCCGTCATCGTGGCCCCGGGTCGTTTCGGCCCCGGCCGAAACGTGCGGGCGCGACCCTGGAGGCATGTCCCCGGCTCCGCTCCCCCAGGCGGTCCCGCCGCTGCGGCCGCCCCGGCCCCCGTACGCGGCCCCGCCCCCGCACCCGACCCTGCGCCGGTACGCACCCCCGTGCCCCGACCATGGAGGCATGACGCTCGCCGCCCTCGCCGCCCTGCTCGCCGACCCCACCCGCGCCGCCATCTGCACGGCGCTGCTCGACGGCCGCGCCTGGACCTCCGGCGAGCTGGCCCGCCACGCGCGCGTGGCGCCGTCCACGGCCAGCGAGCACCTGTCCCGGCTGATCGCGGGCGGGCTGCTGGCCGAGGAGCGGCAGGGCCGGCACCGGTACGTCCGGCTGGCCACGCCCACGGTGGCCACGCTGATCGAGGACCTCACCGTCTTCGCCGAGTCCGGCCCCGGCGCCGCGACCGCGCCCCGCAACCTGGCCGAGGCCACCCGGCTGAGTGCCGAGGCCCGTGCCCGTACCTGCTACGACCACCTGGCCGGACGCCTCGGCGTGGCCGTGTCGGACGCGCTGCTCGCCCGCGGCCTGGTCACCGAGGAGGCCGGGCTGGCCGTCACCGAACGCGGCCGGGAGTGGCTGGCCGCGCAGTCGATCGAGCTGCCGCCGCGCGCGGGCCGCCGGGGCGGGCGCCCGGTGGTGCGCGGCTGCCTGGACTGGACGGAGCGCCGCACCCACCTGGGCGGGGCGCTGGGCGCGGCGCTCTGCCGGGCTGCCCTGGACCGCGCCTGGGTGGAGCGGATCGGCTCAGGCCGGGCCCTTCGGGTCACCCCGGACGGCGGCCGGGCGCTGCGCGAACTCCTCGGCGTGGAGCTGCCCTGACCGGCGATCCCGGCAGCCCATCGACCGCGCTCAGCCCAACGAGTCCGCTCAGCCCGACGACTCCGCTCAGCCCATCGACTTCGCCCCGTCCAGCGACTCCCGGATGATGTCCGCGTGCCCGGCGTGCTGCGCGGTCTCGGCGATGACGTGCAGCAGCACCCGCCGGACCGACCAGGCCGTGCCCGGCGGGAACCAGGGCGCCGGCGGCAGCTCATGGGCGAGGTCGAGGTCGGGCAGGGTCCGGATCAGCTCGTCCGTCCCGCGCGCCACCCGCTCGTACTCGGCGAGCAGCCCGGCCAGCGTGTCGCCCTCCACCATCCGGAACTGGGCCGCCCAGGCGTCCGCGTCGTCGGGCCCGTGCTGCCCCTGCCGGCCCCGCATGGCCTCCGCGCCGCCGGTCATGAACCGCGCCCAGCGCGCCTCGACCGCCGCCACGTGCTTGATCAGGCCGCCGAGGCACAGCTCGCTGACCGTGGTCCGCTCGGCCGCCTGCGCGTCGGTGAGGTCCTGGACGGTACGCCGCAGCAGGCCGCGGTGCTTGTCCAGCGTCTCGACGAGATCCTCGCGCTCACCCATGGGCTTGCCTCGCCCGGTCCGGCCCCGCAGCCCCTTGCGCCCAGCACGCCATCAGACGTCCTCCGTCTTCGGTTGCTCTCCGACCGTCCGCCCGAGGTCGATCAGCCCGAAGGCCGCACCCTGCGGGTCGCCGACCGCCGCGAACCGGCCGAACGGGCTGTCCATCGGCCCGAAGTACACCTTGCCGCCGCGCGCCGTCAGCCGGCCGATCGCGGCGTCGGTGTCGTCCACCGCGAAGTAGACGCTGATGTACGAGGGCGCCTCGGGCGGCAGGAAGTCGCCCTCCGCTCCCATCCGGCCCAGCACGATCCGCTCGCCGACCTGGAACATCCGGTAGTCGAACTCCCCGCCCTCCATCTTCTTCACCCCGTACGGGAAGACCGCGGGGAAGAAGGCGTCGGCCTTCGCGGGCTCGCGGGTCACCAGCTCGGCCCAGGTGTAGGCGCCGGGCTCGCCCTGCTTCTCGAAGCCTTCGTGCCGGTCGGCCTGCCAGACGCCGAACACCACCCCGCCGGGGTCCTTGGCGATCACCATCGTGCCGAAGTCGCCGATCTGCATCGGCCCCATGACCACCTCGCCGCCGTTGGCGCGGATCCGCTCCGCGGTGGCGGCGGCGTCCGGTGAGGCCAGGTACAGGCACCAGGCGGACTGGGCCTCCGCGCCCGGCATCGGCGGCACGATCGCGGCGACGGCCTTCCCGCCCGAGTACGCCTGGGTGTAGTTGCCGAACTGCGACGAGCTCTCGCCGAAGGTCCAGCCCAACACGTCGCCGTAGAAGGCCTTGGCGCCCTCCAGGTCGGTGAACATCGCGTCGGCCCAGCAGGGTGTGCCCTCAGGTAGCGCAGCCATCTCTCTGCCCTCGTGTGTGGCGAAGTGCGCGCGCCGGAGGGCGCACGCCGGCCCCCGGTTCGCCAGCCTAGCCACGACGCGGCGCACCCGCACGGGATGGCCCGCGCGGGTGCGCCCCTTCGACGCCAGCCACCTGACATCAGGCGCCCGGCATCAGCCGCCCGACGTCAGGCGCAGCGAGGCCGTCCCCAGGCCGGTCGGGCCGGTCGGCACCGTACCGGTCGGCACCGTACCGACCGGTGCCGCGGCGGCCACGGGTGCCGGCGCCTCGGCAGCCGCCGCCGTGGCCGCCCGCCGGGCCTGCGAGGCCTCCGCCAGGTCCCGTTCGGCACCGAAGTGCCGCTCCAGGTCGGCCGGGCCGTACCGGAGACAGCCCTCGTGCCAGCCCAGGATGCCCGCGAGCCAGTTCTCCAGCTCCACCACGTACCCGTCGAGCAGTTCCCTGGCCGCCTGTTCCAGCCCGAAGTCCTCGTACATGACCGGGAGTTCCTTCTGCGCGACGTGCTGGAACTGGTCCAGTCGCGAGTGCATCAGGTCGTCGACGATCCGGACCGCCGCGTCGTAGCCGCAGTTGAAGAAGTTCTGCACCACCAGGACGGCGTTGTGCAGCTCACCCTCGTACTCGATCTCCTTCTGGTACGAGAAGAGGTCGTTCATCATGCACGCGTAGTCCATCGCGGAGTTCTCCAGCGCGCGCATCGAGCCGTGGCCGTACACCTCCTGCGGCACGGTCTTCCCGTGGCCGAGGCGGGAGAGGCTCGTGGTGAGCTCGGAGCCGAAGGTGGAACGGCGCATCTCCAGGTAGTCCACCGGGTCCGGGATCCGGTTCTGGATCTGGTTGCTCAGCTCCCAGATCCAGCTGTCCAGCATCGTCTCGACCGCCACCCGGAAACGGCCCTTGGCCTCGACGTCCATCGGACGGGTGGTGCGCTCCCAGATGTCGGCGAGGCCGCGCTCCAGTGCGTTGGCGGGCTCCGGCACGGGGGCGCCGTCCACCGGCATGAAGAGCGACAGCCGGGCGTTGGCGGCCTTGGCGCCGCCCAGGTCACGGGTGTGCCCGAAGGCCCGGGGGTAGTAGTCGTCGGCCCAGGTGCCCCAGGCCAACCAGGCGGAGGCGATGTCGAGTTGGTCGGCGGTGGCGTCCGGATGGATGCCGGCCGCGCAGAGCGGGAGGTCGTAGTCGCGCATCGACTCGGCGTCCCAGATGCCGGATGCGAGGACGCCGGGCTCCTGCGCCAGCAGTCCCATCCGTTCCGCCCACTCGATCACCCGTTCCCGGGCCCCGTCCAGGTGCGGGCTCAGCCTGCGGTCGTACGGCAGCCGGAACTCGGGCAGCAGGGAGGGCCCGACGGCCTGGTACGGCACGTGGCCGTGCGACCGCGCCCGCCGCGCGGCCGGGCTCACCGCCCCCTCGGCCTCCGGTGGCGCGGTCGGCTCCGCACCGACCGCTCCCTTGCGCAGGATGTCGAGTGCCGAGGTGCCGATGCCGCCGATCGCGTACTGGTCCCACCAGTTGCCGCCCCCGGACGCACCCGACAGCCCCGGCAGGCCCGCCGCTTCACCGCCCGAGCCCGGCGCCACCGTGCCGCCCGTGCCGCCCGCGCGGCCCGAACCCGCCGCCGCGCCACCACCGTTCATGTACCGGCTGGACCGCAGGTGCCACTCGTGCCCGCCGGCCTGCCAGTCCTGCAGTCCCTTGACGTACGCCATGACCCGGGCGCGGCCCGCCGGGTCGAGCCCGGTCTCCGCGAACAGCACCGGCAGTTCGGTGAACACGGTGTTCTCGAACTGCTGGAGCCGCGAGGTGAGCAGGTCGTTGACCGCCTCCGCGGCCTCCTGGGTGGAGCACTCCAGGAACCGCTCCAACACCAGGATGCCGTTGCTCAGTTCGCCCTCGTCCTCCACCTCCCGCTGGTACGAGAAGATGTCGTTGCGCAGGTGCACCCCGTCGGAGAAGGCGTCCATCAGCACCCGCAGCGCCCGCGAGCCCGACACCTCCTTCGGCACCTCGGCGTCGGCCGCGTACTCGACCAGCTGCGCGGACCAGGGCGCGCCGCCGACCTTGCGGCGCATCTCGATGTACTCGACCGGGTTGGCCACCCGGCCCTCGTTGATGTTGGCGAGTTCCCACAGCGACTCGTCGAGCAGGTTCCGGGTGCTCGCGGCGAACCGGATCCGCCAGTCCTCGCCCATCGCCGGCACGGTGCGCCGCCACAGGTCGGCCAGGCCCGCCTCGACCGGGTTCTCCGGCTCGGGCGGCTCGGCGGCCGGGTCGGCGGGCATGAACAGCGGCAGCCGGTCGAGGTGGGCCTTGCCCGCCTCGCGGTCGTTGGTGCGCTTGAACATGTCGAGGAAGTGGTCGTCGAAGAAGAAGACCCACACGTACCAGTCGGTGACCAGCGACAGCGCCTCGGCGGAGGCGTCGGGGTGGGTGTACGCGCAGAGCAGTCCGTAGTCGTGGGCTTCCAGGTCGGCCTGATCCCAGATTCCGGAACCCTCCAGCATCCCCATCTCCCGGGCCCATTCGGTGGAATGGGCCCGTGCCTGGTCCAGATGGGGGTTGAGGCGCGCCGGGTGCGGCACGTAGAAGGACGGCAGTTCGAACGGCTGGGTCACGGCGGGCGAGCCTTTCTGGACGCGTCGATTGGACCAAGAATGACCCGTCGTCAGCTCACCGCACCGGCACAACCACAACAGTCATATGAAATGACTCGCCATCCCCATTCGAAACCACCCACCCGACCGAGCGCCCTCCCCCACCCCGCACGCCCCCGCCCGCGCCCCGCGAGCGGCCCGGGGTCAGGCCGCGAGGCCGAGGGCGAGGGAGGCGGCGGCGGGCGCCAGGTAGACGAGGGGGAAGGGGACGTGGGCGTAGGCGCGGGCACGGAGGACGGTGATCACGGCGCCGAGGAAGTAGAGGATCACGCCGACCGCGGCCGCGTAGCCGACGGCCGGGACGGCGAGGCCGGCCAGCAGGCCGAGGGCGCCGGCCGCCTTGGCGGCGCCGAGCCAGGTCCACCAGCCGCGGGGGACGCCGTAGTCGGCGAGCGGCTTCACGACGTACTCGGCGCCGGCGAAGACGGAGTAGGCCGAGAAGCCGACCATGAGGGCGCCGAGGACGGTGACGACGGTGTGGGCGACGGACATTGGAGTGCTCCCATTCGACGGCTGTTCGGTTCGACACTCCCCTGACCCGGGGCGCCCGCCGGATGTGACCGGCGCGGGCAAAAAATTGTCCGTACGGCCCAGTCGCCACGCCCGGAAACCGCTCCGCCGACGAACAATGCAGCTCTGCCAAGGCCTTGAACAGACACGACTTCCCCGGCTACGGGCGTGTTGTCCGCCTGCGCCCACGCCCCGTCCACCAGACTGGGCGCCGACCAGACGTCAACTCCGAGGAGGGCAAGCCCGTGAACGTCACCGTTCGGCTCGCACAACAGCCCGAGGCCGACGAACTGCTCGGACGGAGTGCGCTCGCCGCGCTCGTCGGCATGCTGCTGGACCAGCAGGTCCCGATGGAGTGGGCGTTCACCGGCCCGCTGACCATCGCCCAGCGCCTCGGCCACGACGACCTGGACGCCCACGAGATCGCCACCTACAACCCGGAGGAGTTCGTCGCGCTCCTCTCCGCGAAGCCCGCGGTCCACCGCTACCCGGCCGCGATGGCCAAACGGGTGCAGCAGCTCTGCCAGTTCCTCGTCGCGCAGTACGACGGCGACGCCGCCGCGCTCTGGAAGAACGTCCGCACCGGCAAGGAGCTGCTCAGCCGGCTCAACGCCCTGCCCGGCTTCGGCAAGCAGAAGTCGCAGATCTTCCTGGCCCTGCTCGGCAAGCAGTACGGGGTACGGCCGGAGGGCTGGCGCGAGGCGGCCGGGGTGTACGGCGAGGAGGGCGCGCACCGCTCGGTCGCCGACATCACCGGCCCCGAATCCCTCACCCTCGTGCGGGAGTTCAAGCAGGAGGCGAAGCGCGTCGCGAAGGAGGCCAAGGCCGCCGCCAAGCCGCGCACCACCACCCGTACGGCCGCCGCCCCCACCCCGAGCGGCGCCCGCTGACCGACGGCCGACCGGCCCCTGACATCCGGCCGCCCCAGCCTCCGGCAGACGGCCGACCCACCCGGCCTCCCCCCAGCGGGGCCGGGCCTCCCCAGAGCGCGACGCGGGCCCCGGCCGCGCCGCGCGACCGGGGCCCGCGCACGGGACCCGCAAGGGGGCCCGCGAAGCAGGACCCACGTACAGGGCTCACGAACAGGCCCCCACGTACAGGACCCACCACCAGGCCCCCGCGAACGGGAGCGCTCCGTCAGATCAGGACCGGCTCCCGCTCCTCCGTGGTGGAGCCGGCCACGGCTCCGGCCGCCTTGCGCCGCCGCGGCAGCGCGAACATCAGCAGGAAGACCGCGCACAGCACCCCGGTCACCCACCACAGCGCGTGCACGAAGGCCCCGCCGAACGCCGTCCCGACCGCCTCCGGCGCGACGACGTCGTCCATCGCCCCGAAGAAGGCCACCGACACCAGGCCGAGCCCGAGCGCGTTGCCCACCTGCTGCACGGTGTTGATCAGCCCGGACGCCGAACCGGCGTGCTCGCGCGGCACCTCCGCCAGCACCGCGTCGGTGATCGGCGCGACTATCAGCCCCATCCCGAGGCCCATCACCACCAGCGGCAGCGCCATCTGCCAGGCCGTGATCGCCGTCCCGTACCGGTCCGCCTCCCAGATGTAGACGAGCACGCCCGCCGCCATCACCAGCGCGCCGGTCTGCAGCACCTTCCGTCCGAACCGCGGCACCAGCTTCTGCACCGACAGTCCGGCGGCCGTGGAGACCGCGATCGAGAACGGGATGCCGGTCGTGCCGGCCTTGAGCGGGCTCCAGCCCAGCCCCACCTGCATGTAGAGGGTCCAGACCAGGAAGAAGATGCCGAGCGCCACGCCGAAGGCCAGCTGCACGCAGATCCCGGCCGCGAAGGACTTCACCCGGAACAGCGACAGCTCCACCAGCGGCGAGCCGTCCCGCCGCATCTTGACCCGCTCGTACGCCACGAACAGCGCGAACACCGGCAGGCTCCCGGCCATCGACAGGTAGCCCCAGAGCGGCCAGCCGGCCTCCCGGCCGTGCGTCAGCGGGTAGATCAGCATCAGCAGGCCGAGACTGGCCAGCGCCACGCCCACCAGGTCCAGCTTCAGCGCCTGGTCGGCCTTCGACTCGTCGATGAAGCGGCGGCCGAGCAGCAGCCCGGCGATGCCGACCGGCAGGTTGATCAGGAAGATCGGCCGCCAGGCCAGGCCGAACAGGTCCCACTCGGTGAGCAGCGCACCGATCATCGGACCGGAGACCGCGCCCAGCCCGACCACCGCGCCGAACAGGCCGAACACCTTGCCGCGCTCCTCCGCCGGGAAGGTCGCGTGGATGATCGACAGCACCTGCGGCACCATCAGCGCCGCCGTCCCGCCCTGGAGCAGCCGGGTCGCGACCAGCATCTCCGGGCCGGAGGCCAGCCCGCACAGCGCCGAGGCCAGGGTGAAGCCGCCGATCCCGATCAGGAACACCCGCTTGCGGCCGTGGATGTCGCCCAGCCGGCCGCCGGTGATCAGCCCGATCGCGAAGGCCAGCGCGTAGCCGCCGGTGACCCACTGGATGGCGCTGAAGGAGGCGCCAGTGTCCTGCTGGATGCTCGGGATGGCGATGTTGACGATGGTGACGTCCACCAGGTCCATGAAGGAGGCCACCATCACGATCGTCAGCGCGATCCACCTCCGCCGGTCCGCTGCCGCGGCGCTCATTGCCGTACTCCTCGACTTCTCTTCCGTCTGCACAGCAGGACGGTAACCGCCATGTAGGTCAGGAACTGTCCCAGTTGGTCGGGCATGCTGGAGGGCATGAGTGACACCCCGGCCCGGTTGCTGAGCCTCCTGTCCCTGCTGCAGACCCCGCGCGAGTGGCCCGGCAGCGAGCTCGCCGAGCGGCTCGGCGTCAGCCCCCGCACCATCCGGCGCGACATCGACCGGCTGCGCGAGCTCGGCTACCCGGTGCGGGCCAGCATGGGCGCGGACGGCGGGTACCGGCTGGTCGCGGGCACGGCGATGCCCCCGCTGCTGCTGGACGACGAGGAGGCGGTGGCCATCGCGGTCGGGCTGCGCGCCGCGGCCGGGCACGCCGTGGTCGGCATCGAGGAGGCCTCGGTACGGGCGCTCGGCAAGCTGCTCCAGGTGCTGCCGAGCCGGCTGCGGCAGCGGGTCGGGACGCTCAACTCCGCCACCGTGCCGCTGCTCACCGGGGACGGCCCGACCGTCGACCCGGAGGACCTCACGGTGCTCGCCCGCGCCGTCACCGCCCGGGAGTGGCTGCGCTTCGGCTACCGCGCGTACGACGGCGCCGAGACCAGGCGGCGGGTCGAGCCCGAGCGGCTGGTCTCGGTCGGCCGCCGCTGGTACCTGGTGGGCTACGACCTGGACCGCGAGGACTGGCGGCTCTTCCGGGTCGACCGGGTGAACGGCCCGGCCGCCACCGGCGTCCGCTTCACCCCGCGCCCGCTCCCCGCCGAGGACGCCGCCGCGTACGTGGCGGGCAAGCTGCGCCGCCCGTCACCGAGCGGCACCGTGGTCGCCACCGTGCACGCCCCGGCCGAGCGGGTCCGCCACAGCCTCCGGCCGGGCGACTGCGAGGTCGAGCCGATCGACGGGCACAGCTGCCGGCTCCGCTCCCGCACCGACTCCCTGGAGTGGACGGCGATGCGGCTGCTCTCGCTGGGCTGCGCCTTCGAGGTGCACGAGCCGCCCGCGCTGCGCGAGCACCTGCGCGGACTGGCGGCCCGCGCCGCCCACGCGGCGGGACAGGACGCCTAGACCCCGACCCGGTACCAGCCGTTGCCGAAGCGGAACCAGAGCACGCCGTCCCGGCCGTACGCGCGGCGGCGGTCGAGCTCGCCGAGGCCGCTCACCCGCTCGCGGCGCACCTCCCGCCAGCCCTTCCGGCTCTCCCGCTCACAGCGCAGCAGCTCGCCGCCGGACTGGAGGAACACGGCGCGCTCCCCGGCGATCGCGAAGCCCACCGGCTGCCGGGCCGGCAGCCGCATGACGACGGGCTTGCCCTCGGCGGGGTCGATACCGGTGAGGTGGCTGCGCTCCCCGTACCAGGCCAGCCAGGTCCGCCGTCCCTCCGTGGCGGCAGCGAGGCCCTCCAGCGGTTCGTCGCCCAGCTCCCTGAAGTCCGGCCGCCAGATGATCCGCCCGGCGGTGTCCAGCCCGAGCAGGCCGCACTGGGCCAGCGGGTTGTCGCCGCAGTTGCCCTCGTCCCCGAAGGCCAGCCAGATCCGGCCGTCCCGGTCGGTGGTCAACGCCTGGACGTCGTCGCCGAGTTGCAGCTCCCGGGCCGGGCTGCCGTCCGGCCCGAACACCAGGCCGTTGCGCTCCCAGCCGTCCGCCGACTCCTCGGCCCGGCACCCGGCCAGCAGCACCCGCCCGCCCGGCAGCAGCGCCAGGAGGTCGGGCGGGACCCCGACCCCGGACAGCGGCACCCGCCACTCGCCCTGCGGGCCGCGCACGACCACCTCGGCGTCGTACGGGAGCCCGGCCTCCGGCCACGACCCGGCCGGTGCCGCGAACTGCTCCGGCACCACCAGGACGGCCAGCTCGCCGTCCGGCCCGACCGTCCAGGTCAGGGCCCGGCGGCCGGCCTTCCGGTCCTCCTCGGGCAGCCGCCAGACCTCGACCGGACGATCGGGTATCGCCATCGCTCAGACCCCGTACTCGGCGGTCAGCAGCGCCCGGCCCAGGGTGTGGAAGGTGAGGTGGAAGCCCACCTGGGCGGGCGGGGTGTCGGCGGCGACGTCCAGCTTCTCGACGTCCAGCGCGTGCACCGCGAAGACGTAGCGGTGCGGCGCGCCGGGCGGCGGGGCGGCGCCGTCGTACCGGTTGTCCGGGAAGTCGTTGCGGCCGTGGAAGGAGGCGTCGCCGGGCAGGGTGGCGTCCGAGGAGCCGGCGCCGCGCGGCAGTTCGGTGGTGTCGGCGGGCAGGCCGAGGGCGAGCCAGTGCCACCAGCCGGAGCCGGTCGGCGCGTCCGGGTCGTAGCAGGTGACCGCGATGCTCCGAGTGCCCTCCGGCAGGTCCGACCAGGCCAGCTGCGGCGACAGGTTGCCGCCGCCGTGGATGAACTCCCGGCCCAGCGTGCCGCCTTCGGTGATGTCCTGGCTGCTCAGCGGGAACGACGGCACCTGCGGCAGGAACTCGTACGGCAGCGGAGCGCGCTTGCTCATGGGGTGACCACCTCTCACGGACGGGATGACACGGGTCACTGTAATGGGGTGCATGCACGCTCCCCGCGCCCCTACAGTCGGGGGCATGGCCGCCAAATTCGCCCAGCTGTTCGCCGACTCCCGCCGCGCGCTGTTCACCATGCTCGGCCTCCAGGTCGTCATCTGGTCCGTGCAGGTGCTCAACTGGCTGGACGACTACGGGCTGTCGCGGGAGTTCGGCCTGCGCTCGGAGCAGGTCGGTGACCTGCCGGAGATGTTCACCTCGCCGTTCCTGCACTTCAGCTGGGGCCACATCGAGGCCAACTCCTGGCCGCTGTTCGTGCTCGGTTTCCTGTCCGCCTACCGCGGCATGAGGAAGTTCCTGCTGGCCAGCCTGGTGATCGCGGTGTCCGGCGGGCTGCTGGTCTGGCTGCTGGAGAGCCCGAACACCGTGACGGCCGGCGCGAGCGGCATGGTCTACGGCTATCTGGGCTACGTGGTGCTGCGCGGGGTCCTGGACCGCAACGTGCTGGACGCGGTGGTCGGCATCGCCGTCGCGGTGGTCTACTCGACCATCCTGATCGGGGTGCTGCCGGTCACCCCGGGCGTCAGCTGGCTGGGCCACCTCGGCGGGCTGATCGGCGGACTGGCCGCCGCCGTCCTGCTGCGCGACCGACCGGACGCCGGGCAGGGCCCGCGGTCGGCCGCGAAGCGGCAGGCGGCCCCGGACAGCCCCGGATCCGCCCTGCTCAAGCAGCTGGACGAGCTCGGCCTGTGAACCCACCGAGGGAGCGCCACCCGGGGCATCAGGTATAGACCAATTCCACCCCTCCGGCTAGCGTGGACGGCTCACCCTCCCCCAGCTCCGGAGCCGCACTGTGGAGTCGTCCGTCCTCGCCTTCGCCACCGACCTGCTCGACGAGGGCGCCGACACCTTCTTCGGCAACCTCACCGACCGCGCCGGGGTCGGCGGCGTCACCCTCGCCTCGGTCTACCACCAGGCCCGCGACGTCTTCCCGCACAACCCCCGCCGGGTGGTCCGCTACCTGGAGCCGGGCGCGGCCTACTTCCGCCCCGACCCGGTCCGCTGGCTGGGCCGCCGCCTCGCCCCCGTCCCGTCCACCGCGCTGGGCGAGCGCGACCCCTTCGCGGAGGCCGCCGAGGAGGCCCACCGCCGCGACCTGAAGCTGCACGCCTGGACGGTCTTCTGCCACAACGACCGGCTCGGCTTCGCCCACCCCGACTGCGCCCCGGCCAACGCCTTCGGCGACCGCCACCTCACCGAACTCTGCCCGGCGAACCCGGAGGTCCGGGAGTACGCGCTGACCCTGGTCGCCGAACTGGCCCGGTACGGCGTGGACGCGATCCGCGCCGAGTCCCTGCACTTCCACGGCCTGCGCCACGGCTACCACCACGAGCGCTACTTCGAGGAGCTGGGCCCGACCGCCGAGGCCCTGCTCGGGGTCTGCTTCTGCCCGCACTGCCGCGCCGCCGCCACCGGCGCCGGCGTCCCCGCCGAGGAGGTGGCCGAGGCGGTCCGCGCCGAGCTGCGCCGCCGGCTGGCCGACGAGTCCGCGGCCGCCGAGCCCGCCGACCTGAGCGCCCTCGCCGACGGCGCCTTCGCCGCCTACGTGGACGCCTCCGCCGCCACCGTCACCTCGCTGGCCGCCGAACTCACCGAGCAGGCCCGCCGGCACGGCATGCGGCTGAGCTTCATGGACGGCGGCGGCCCGGGCCGGGGTTGGCTCGCCGGCATCGACCTCCCGGCCCTCGCGCAGGTCACCGACCAGATCGAGACCCTCGGCTACGCGCGGACCCCGGAGGCGGTCCGGGAGAGGATCGCCGCCTTCGCCCTGCACGGCGTCCGCCCGACGTCCATGGCGGTGGTCCTGCGCCCGATGTCCTCCGACTGCGACGGCCCGGAGAACCTCGCCGCCAAGATCGCCACCCTGCGCGAACTCGGCGTCCCCGAGGTGGAGTTCTACCACTACGGCCTGATGCGGCTGTCCTCCCTGGACCGGATCGGCGCCGCGCTCTCCGACTGACCGGCCGACGGGCTGACCGACTGACCGGCCGACGGGCTGACCGGCCGGCCCGGCACCGATCCGGCCGGCCGGCCCGCGCCGTACCCGCCGGCCGGCCGCTCAGCGCCGCCGCTTGGACGTCCCGAACAGGCTGCGCGAGATCTCCTGCCCGAGCTGCTTCCCGGCCGAGCGCGCGAAGGACTTCACGGTCGGGTTGCTCAGCAGCGACCCGAGCAGCCCGCCCGCGCCCTGGGGCTCCTCCCGCCGCGACGGGGACGGCGCGGGCCGCTCCGCCGGCACCCGCTCGGCGGGCGCCGGAGCCGGCGCGGGACGCCCGGTGGGCGCCGCCTCCGGCCGGGGGGCGCGCGCCGCCAGCTTCTCGTACGCCGACTCCCGGTCGACCGCGTCCCGGTAGCGCGCCGTCAGCGGCGAGGCGTCCACCGCCGCCCGCAGGGCCGTCGCCTCGATCGGCCCCATCAGCGACCGCGGCGCCCGCAGCCTGGTCGCGGCGACCGGCGTCGGCGCGCCCTTCTCGGAGAGGACGGTGACCACGGCCTCGCCGGTGCCCAGCGAGGTCAGCACCTCCCCGAGGTCGTACGGGGAGCGCGGGAAGGTCGAGACGGTGGCCTTGAGCGCCTTGGCGTCGTCCGGGGTGAAGGCGCGCAGCGCGTGCTGCACCCGGTTGCCCAGCTGCGCCAGCACGTCGGACGGGACGTCCCGCGGCGTCTGGGTCACGAAGAAGATGCCGACGCCCTTGGAGCGGATCAGCCGCACGGTCTGGGTGATCGCCTCCAGGAAGGCCTTGGAGGCGCCCTTGAACAGCAGGTGCGCCTCGTCGAAGAAGAACACCAGTTTGGGCTTGTCGAGGTCGCCCACCTCGGGCAGCTCCTGGTAGAGGTCGGCGAGCAGCCACATCAGGAAGGTGGAGAACAGCCGCGGCCGGTCCTGCACCGCGGGCAGCTCCAGCACCGAGACCACCCCCTTCCCGTCCGCGGTGGTCCGCAGCAGCTCGGCGGTGTCGAACTCGGGCTCGCCGAAGAACGCTCCGGCGCCCTCGTTCGCCAGCACGGTGAGCGCGCGCAGGATCACCCCGGCGGTGGCCGCCGAGAGCCCGCCGATGGTCCGCAGCTCCTCCTTGCCCTCGGGCGAGGCGAGGAAGGCGATCACCGCGGTGAGGTCCTTGAGGTCGTAGAGCTCCAGGCCCTTGCCGTCGGCGTAGTGGAACACCAGGCTGAGCGAGGACTCCTGGGTCTCGTTCAGGTCGAGCACCTTGGCCAGCAGCAGCGGTCCGAAGCTGGTGACGGTGGCCCGGATCGGGATGCCGACGCCCTGACCGCCGAGCGCGTAGAACTCGGCCGGGCAGCCCTGCGGCGCCCACTGCTGCCCCACCTCGGCGGCCCGGGCGGCGGTCCGCTCGCTCGGTGCCCCGGGCGCGGCGACGCCGGAGACGTCCCCCTTGATGTCGGCCAGGAACACCGGCACGCCCTGCCCGGAGAGCTGTTCGGCGATCAGCTGGAGGGTCTTGGTCTTCCCGGTGCCGGTGGCCCCGGCGACCAGCCCGTGCCGGTTGAGCACGCCCAGCGGGATGCGCACCGGGGCGTCCGGGTACGCGGTGCCGTCCAGCAGCACGGCGCCGAGGTCGAGGGCGGGACCGGTGAAGGCGTACCCGTCGGCGATCTCCCGTACGGCCGGCGGGGTGAGGTCGGAGGACATCGGTGCACACTCCTGAGCGGATCGGAACGCTTCGGAACGCTTCGGCATCGACGCGGAACCCGATCGGAATCGAGCGATGTTCGCGACATTTCCCATCAAACAGCCGCATTCGTCCATGCGCAGTTCACACCGGCGCGCGTGGCGGCGCCGCGGCTGCTGCGCCATCCGCCGCCCAAACGGTAGGCTTTCCGTGTGATCTTCAAGCGCATCGGCAATGGGCGGCCGTACCCGGATCACGGCCGGACGAGCACCCGCCAGTGGGCTGACGTCGCCCCGCGCCCGGTGCGGCTCGACCAGCTGGTGACCACCAAGGGTCAACTCGACCTCGAAACCCTTCTGGCCGAGGACTCCACGTTCTACGGGGACCTCTTCGCCCACGTGGTGAAGTGGCACGGCGACCTCTACCTGGAGGACGGCCTGCACCGGGCCGTCCGGGCCGCGTTGCAGCAGCGCCAGGTGCTGCACGCCCGCGTCCTCGAGATGGAGTGACGGACCCCCGCCGCAGGGACCCCTCCGCACAGGGCCGTCGGACCACCACGGGCTTTCCGGACCGCCCCCTCGCCACCCGGCGGAGGGCGGTCCGCGCGTACCCCGGTACCCCCTTTCGGGTACCGGGGTACGCCAGATGATGATCGTTTAGTACCTTCGACGCCGTACGGCACTACGCTGCTGACTACGGCCACGACCAGGGGATTCCGCCCGCACCGGGGGAGGCCCCCACCCGGCCGATCCGTCATCCCGACCCCGCCCTGGTACGAGGGGGAGACAAACCGTGAGCATGTTGACTCCCCGAGGTCTCAAGGGGAAGCAGTACCGCGTCACCGGCACCACCTACCCGCGGTTGGGCCGGCCCCCGAAGAAGAGCCGCAAGGTGATCGCCGGGCTCGCCGGCCTGCTCGCCCTGGCCCTGATCGCGCTCGGCGGCGTGCAGCTGTACGACATCTTCACCGGCAGGAACAAGAACGCCTCGGCCCAGGCCTGCGCGACCCCGTCCGGCAAGGCACTGGCCGCCCCGACGCCGGGGGCCACCCCGGGCGCCCCCGCCGCCGACGCGCCCGCCGCCGCCCAGGGCGACCCGCACGCCGTCCCGCAGGCCTCGGCCGTCACCGTGAACATCTACAACGCCACCACCAAGGCCGGTCTGGCCGGCCGGACGGCCGAGGAGTTCAAGAAGCGCGGCTTCGTCATCGGCAAGGTCGGCAACGCCCCGGCCGAGCTGGACAAGAAGGTGCCCGGCACCGCCCAGGTGATCGCCGGTCCGGCCGGCGCCGGCGCGGGCACCCTGGTCGGCTCGCAGATCGCCGGTGCCGCCGTCACCGCCGACGCCCGCGCCGACGCCACCGTGGACTTCGTCATCGGCGACAGCTACAACGCCCTGCTGGACGAGACCCAGGCGGCCGCCGCCCTCGCCCTGGCCACCAAGCCCTCCCCCACCCCGACCGCCACCGGCAGCTGCTGAGCCGCCGGACACCGAGAGCCCCCGGCAGACGCGCTGCCGGGGGCTCTCGGTGTTCGGTGGTTCGGGCGGGGAGGGCTCAGCCGGCCGTGCCGTACAGCCGGTCGCCCGCGTCCCCCAGGCCGGGGACGATGTAGCCGTTCTCGTTGAGCCGCTCGTCCACGGCGGCGGTGACCACGGTGACCGGCAGGCCCGCCAGCTCCCGCTCCATCACCTCGACGCCCTCGGGGGCGGCCAGCAGCACCACGGCGGTGACGTCGGTGGCGCCGCGCTCGATCAGCATCCTGATCGCGGCGACCAGGGTGCCGCCGGTGGCCAGCATCGGGTCGAGCACGTAGACCTGGCGGCCGGAGAGGTCGTCCGGCATCCGGGTGGCGTAGGTGGAGGCCTCCAGGGTCTCCTCGTTGCGGACCATGCCGAGGAAGCCCACCTCGGCGGTCGGCAGCAGGCGGGTCATCCCGTCCAGCATGCCGAGGCCGGCCCGCAGGATCGGGACCACCAGCGGGCGCGGGTAGCTGAGCCGGGTACCCAGCGTGACCGCGACGGGCGTGGTGATCTCCACCTCGTCGGTGCGGACGTCGCGGGTGGCCTCGTAGGCGAGGAGGGTCACCAGCTCGTCGGTCAGGCGACGGAAGGTCGGCGAGTCGGTGCGCTCGTCGCGCAGGGTGGAGAGCTTGTGGGCGACCAGGGGGTGGTCGACGACGTGGAGACGCATGTACCGAGGTTAGCCCGGTCCTGGACGGGTGTACGACCCGCCGTGCCCCAGCCGGGCGTCGGTCCGGGTGATGTTTCCGTGGCACGCCGTGACCTGCCGCGAATGTCCGGACGGATGTGCCTCCTGTGGTATCAACCGGACCGTTCTGGGAATGTCACGTCTTATGACGAGCAACCCGAACGCCGGGGACGGCTCGATGGACGAGCCCGTCGACGGGTCGGGCCGCAGCCCGGGCCCGCCATACGACCACCCGGAGACCGAGGCGGAGCGCCGCAGGCGGCGGGCCGTCTTCCTGCGCGAGCTCACCGAGGCCCGCGAGCTGCGGGAGCGGGTCCAGCCCCGGCGGACCAAGGAGCGGCGGATGCGCGAGGCGATGCGGATGCGAACCTTCCGGATCTGACCCGGCCCGGCGAAGATCCGCCGGGCGAGGCCCGCCCGCCCCTCGCCGCCCCGCACCACCCCTCGCCGCCCCTCGCCGCCCTGACAGGATCCTGACGCGCGCCCCTCGGACGCCCCTCGGACGCCCCTCGGGCACTCCGGCGGTGCCGGAAACGGCCCGGCGCGGCTCCCTCGGGCGTTCGGAGCAAATTTCGACCGGCCTCGGACCGCCGCGGCCCGACTTCACCGTCCGCCACCCCGGTCCTTCCGACACGACCTGCAAAGACGCGCTGCCGAACACCCCCCGCGAGGGCGGGCTTTCTGTCACGATTCCGATGGGACGGTCCGAACAAGCGGACCGCCTCTGGCGCGGGGGCGGCCAGATTTCCGCGTTGCCCGTGCGCGCCGACAGCCGAGACCGATGATCTTGGGAGTGTCCCTGGTGGCGTACTTCGCTGCAGTGCTTGCTCGCACCGAGGACGGGTGGGATGTGAGCGAGACGGAGCTCGACGACGTCGAAACCCTGGCCGATCTGGCCGACCTGGCCCGCGACTGCGCCCAGGACGACGACAGCGTCCTGATCTTCATCGAACAGGAGGACGCCTGGTTCGCCATCGTCCGCGTGGACGGCGAGGAGGACCCGCGGATCTTCGTGTCGGACGGCGCCGCGGCCGCCCGCAGCTCCTACGGCTCCGTCCTCACCGACGAGCTGGTCGACCAGGCCGGCGAGAGCGAGTTCGGCGACCTGGACCACCTGCTGGACGAGACCGAGGAGGCCGAGGAGCAGGACGAGGAGGACGCCGACGCCCGCGGCGGCGTCCCGGTCGGCCCGCTGGGCGACGCCCACCTGCTCACCGAGTTCGGCCTCGCCTCCGACGAGCTGCTCGCGCTCAGCGGCGAGGGCGCCGTCCCGGGCGACGCCCTGGAGGAGATCGCCGAGGCCCTCGGCTGCGGCGAGGTCCTGGAGGCCGTCCGGTAGCGGGGTCGGTCATGCCGGTGTCCACCACCGGATACCCGACACTGGATCCCATGCAGCCCGTATCCACCCAGCTGACCGTCCCGCACGTCCCCCCGCTGCCGGCCCCCGTCCGCCCCGATCCGGTCCGCGACCGCTGGGCGGCGCCGATGCGCCTCGCGATGGCCGAGGCCGCGCTGGCGCCGGCCACCGGGGACGTGCCGGTCGGGGCGCTCGTCCTGGACCCGGACGGCGAGGTGATCGGACGCGGCCACAACGAGCGCGAGGCGGTCGGCGACCCGACCGCGCACGCCGAGGTGGTCGCGATCCGGCAGGCCGCCGAGAAGACCGGGGCGTGGCGGCTGAACGGCTGCACGCTGGTCGTCACGCTGGAGCCGTGCACCATGTGCGCGGGCGCCATCGTGCTGTCCCGGATCGACCGGGTGGTCTACGGCGCCCTCGACGAGAAGGCCGGCGCGGCCGGCTCGCTCTTCGACGTGATGCGCGACCGCCGGCTCAACCACCGCCCCGAGGTGATCTGGGGCGTCCTCGCCGAGGAGTGCGGTGAGCAGCTGCGCGCCTTCTTCGACACCCACCGCTGAAGGCCCGCCGGCCGCCGCGGCGATACGGATTTCGTGACTGCGCCACCCCTCCGGTAGAGTTCCTCTCGGTAGCGTGTCCGAGCGGCCAAAGGAGCACGCCTCGAAAGCGTGTGTGGGGGCAACTCCACCGTGGGTTCGAATCCCACCGCTACCGCTCGAAAGCCCGAGGGCCCGTCCGATCCGGACGGGCCCTCGGCGTTTGTCCCGGCTCGCGGCCGTCGCGGCTCACGGTCGTCCTGGTTCGGCGCAGGGGCCGGCGCCGGAAGGGAAAAGAGAACGGCTCCGCACCCCGGGCCGATGACCACCGGTGCCCGGTCCGTACGGAGCCTGGAGGGGGAGCGGCTCGGGGGGACTGACCGCTCCCCCGGCGGAGTCCCACAACCGGCGCCGCGTCGGGGGGAAGCCGCGGCGACCGGTCCCACAGCGGGGAGCTCCGGATCCACGCACCGGGGATTCCTGCCAGATCCTCGGTACGTCTTCCATCCTGCCGCCCGGCCCGCGACGGGGCACCCGGAGAAAGGCCCCACTGACGGGGACCTTCGTCCCGCCGGCCGAACGCGTCGCACACTTGATAGCCCGTCCGGGTGGATAAGCTGCCACCTGCAGGCCGCTCGGGGACCGGATGACGGCGGCCCACGGCTGGGAGGCAGGTCACCCGATGGCGCAGGCGAAGAAGATCGGCATGGCCCTCCTGCTCATCTTCGTGCTCTACTCGATCATCACCTCGCCCTCCCGGTCCGCCGAGCTGGTCCAGCTCGGGTTCGAGGGGATCTCGAACGCCGCCAAGGCGGTCGGCACCTTCATGACCGGTCTGATCAAGTGACGGACGGCTCCCACCCCTTCCGGTGGCGGTCGGCCCCCGTGCACCGGCTACGGTGAGCGGGACCCTCTGTCCCCGTCCGCGAGGAGCGGCAATCGTGATCCGCCACCTGGTCCTGTTCAAGCTCAACGAAGGCGTCAGCAAGGACGAAGAGCGCGTGCTCGCCGGCGCCAAGGCCTTCGACGCGCTCGGCGCGGTGATCCCCGAGCTGCGCGAGTGGGAGTGCGGCTGGAACACCACCGAGCGCGACATCGCGTACGACTACGCGATCAACAGCCTGGTCGAGGACCGGGACGCGCTCCAGGCCTACCTCACCCACCCGGACCACCAGGCCGCCGCCGGCCTCTGGCGCGAGTTCGCCACCTGGGTGATCGCCGACATCGAGGTCTGAGCACCCGTCGGACCCCGTCGGACTCCCGTCCGAACCCCCTCCGAACCCCCGTCCGTCCGACCCGGCCCGTCCGGAACGCACCCCGGGCCCTTCCCCCGGACGGACCGCGGCGCCCCGCCCGACCTCCGGGCGGGGCGCTTCGCTCTGCCCCGGAACGACCCTTGCGGCGCTTCGCCGGCCGGCCCGGGAAAGGTTGAACAGCCCACCAACACACCTCCGCCGGGTGCTTGCCCGACCTGTGCCCACCTTGTGATGCTATGACCGGTTTTGCCGGACATGGCGAGGTACTGAGCCAGCCGCGACACCCGATCCGCAGGGCCCGCCGTTGACGACTTTGGGAGGGGTGAGGTGTCCGTGGACGAAGTGCTGGCTGCGATCACCAGCCCGGCCGGCGAGCTCCGCCCGGACCGGCTGCGCGGCCCCGGCGGCCGCCCCGCCGTGGACGTCCGGACGCTGACCCGGGTGCTGTTCGAGCGGCTCGCCGAACTGCCCCCCGACGCCCCCGAGCGGGAGCGGGTGCGGGCCGCCCTGATCGAGGTCAACATCCCGCTGGTCCGCTACGCGGCCACCCGCTTCCGCAGCCGCAGCGAGCCGATGGAGGACGTCGTCCAGGTCGGCACCATCGGCCTGATCAACGCGATCGACCGCTTCGACCCCGGCCGCGGGGTCCAGTTCCCCACCTACGCGCTGCCGACCATCCTGGGCGAGATCAAGCGCTACTTCCGGGACAACGTCCGCACCATGCACGTCCCGCGCCGGCTCCAGGAGCTGTGGGTCCAGGTCAGCGGCGCGATGGAGGAACTGACGGTGCTGCACGGACGGGTTCCCAAGGTGCCCGAGATCGCCGCCAGCCTGCGGATCCCCGAGGAGGACGTGCGGGCCTGCCTGGACGCCGGGCGGGCCTACAACGCCGCCTCCCTGGAGGCCGCGCAGGAGCACGAGGGCGGGCTCGCCCTGCTCGACCGGCTCGGCTACGAGGACTCCGCGCTGGCCGAGGTCGAGCACCGGGACATGGTCCGCCACCTGCTGGTCCAGCTCCCCGAGCGGGAGCGGCGGATCGTGATGCTGCGGTTCTTCGCCAACCTGACCCAGTCCCAGATCAGCACCGAGCTGGGGATGTCCCAGATGCACGTCTCCCGGCTGCTCTCCCGGATCCTGACCAGGCTTCGGACCGGCAACTCCTGGGAAGAGTGAGATTGCAGCCAGTTACCCCGGCGTGACATCTTGCGACGTTCGGGTTTGCCGTGGACCGTGTTCCGGTATGGAGGGGGAAGGCCCTCGCCCGGGAACCACCGCGCGACGGTCCCCGTTCAACCGACAGTCACAAGGGGGTGGGTGCATGTCCGGAGAGCTGGGCACTGCGGAGATCCACGCCGGCCGGGCCAACGGCACGGCCGTCGCCGAGGACCTGGTCCCGCGGCAGCGGGTCGAACCGGTCCGGCCGCCCGGCCCCGGCGCGGGATCGGAGACGCCGCCCGGCTCCGGGCTGGACACCCGGACGCTGTCCCGCTCGCTGTTCCTGCGGCTGGCCGCGCTGGACCCGGGCAGCGCCGAGCACACGTACGTCCGCGACACCCTGATCGAGCTCAACCTGCCGCTGGTCCGGTACGCCTCGGCGCGCTTCCGCAGCCGCAACGAGCCGATGGAGGACATCGTCCAGGTCGGCACCATCGGCCTGATCAAGGCGATCGACCGGTTCGACCCGGAGCGCGGGGTGGAGTTCCCCACCTTCGCGATGCCCACCGTGGTGGGCGAGATCAAGCGCTTCTTCCGGGACACCAGCTGGTCGGTCCGGGTGCCGCGGCGGCTCCAGGAGCTGCGGCTGGCGCTCACCAAGGCCGGCGACGACCTCTCCCAGCGGCTGGACCGCTCCCCCACCGTCGCCGAGCTGGCGGCCTGCCTGGGGGTCAGCGAGGAGGACGTGGTCGAGGGCCTCGCGGTCGGGAACGCGTACACCGCCAGCTCGCTCGACTCCAGCACCGGCGAGGAGGACAGCGACGGGCCGCTGGCCGACCGGCTCGGCTACGAGGACCTCGCGCTGGAGGGCGTCGAGTACCGGGAGTCGCTCAAGCCGCTGCTGGCCAAGCTGCCGCCGCGCGAGCGCCGGATCATCATGCTGCGGTTCTTCGGCAACCTGACCCAGTCTCAGATCGGCGAGGAGATCGGGATCTCCCAGATGCACGTCTCCCGGCTGCTCACCCGCACGCTCACCCAGCTGCGCGAGGGACTGATCAACGAGGGCTGAGCCCGCCGCCGGAGACGGGGGCCGGGCTCCGCTCGACCCCCGGGCCGCCCGGCGCCCCGCGGGACCCGCGTCGCGGACCGGCGCGGCGGAACGGAACTCCGCTTTCCCCGACCGTGCATGACGGTCCGTCACACACCGCCGAGCGGCCGAGGCCCTCGGCGGTGACGCGGTTTCAGGCCATCGCCGCGCGACGCCGCCCCGCGCCGCGGAATCCGCCCCTCAGCCGCGCGACTCCCGCCCGGATCCCGGGCATTCGGCGCGCCGCGCAAAGCGTGACCGCGTCCGACCAGCGGCGTTCTACCGGGCTCCGGTGACGCATTCCGTACGCCCGGGAATCCCGCCGGCTCGGTATGCTGATCTACCACGTGAGCACCCCATTGCATATTCGGACTGTCACATGGCACAGCGCTGCCCGATATTGCATGAACCTGCCCAACCGGGCGACGGGATGTGCAAGAGTGTCATGCGCAACGACGACAGTGCAGGTGCCCCGCCCACCCCACTGAGCACACCCTCGGTAACCACGTGTAGCAGCCAGCTTCCGGTTTTTCATTTTCAATTCATTATTTGCGCCGCCGGTACGGTTCCGGTCACAATCAGCGCCTTCGTGGCTTCGCCATGAACGTTGGTAACAGGTTCGCTGCACTCTCGCCCAATTGGTCCCTCGCACCGCCGTCCCTCGACCAGGATGGGCCCGGGCAGCCTGCTGCCCGCGAACAGCTACACGGGCAGGCGAGCGTCGAGGAGCGCCGCGCCTGCCCCAAGGGGAGGAACACCATGGGTCGAGCGACCCGAAGAGTCGCCGCGTGCGCGGCGGCAGTCCTACTGGCCAGCGGCTTGCAGACCACCCTGGCCCATGGCGAGACCACACCGCCCAGGATCGACCTCACCGTCCTGGTCGTCGACGACGGCGGCCCGTCCGTCGCCGCCATCACCGCGGAGCTGAAGAGCCAGGGCACGCCCTACAAGGTCGTCAGCCTCAATGACACCAACCGTCCCGTGATCAACTCCGCTTTCCTGAGCGACACGGTGAACGGTCTGCCCCGGGGGAAGTTCCAGGGCATCGTGCTGCCCAATGAAAACCCCTTCCCCAACAGTGCCGCCGAGATGGCGGCGATCGCGAGCTACGAAGCCGCATTCAACGTCCGCCAGATCGACGCGTACACGTGGGCCAACCCGGCGGTGGGTCTGAACTACGCGCAGAATCCCGGATTCGTCGGCACTCTCGACGGATTCCAGGGCGCCACCACCGCGGCCGGAACTTCGGGCCCGTTCGGGTACCTCAAGGGCAGCGTCCCGTTCGAGGACAACGACTCGACCGTCAGCGAGAGCTACGGCTACCTGGCCACTCCGCTCGCCAGCCTGCCGGCCGGCGCCTCGTTCGTCCCGCTGGTCGACGCGCCGATACCCAACACGACCGCCCGCGGTTCGCTGGTCGGCGAGTACACCCACGACGGCCGCAAGGAACTGGTCGTCACGTTCGTCTACAACCAGTACCAGCAGCAGTACCGGCTGCTGGCCCGCGGCATGGTCGACTGGCTCACCCAGGGCGTCCACCTCGGCTACGACCGCAACTACTTCGCCACCCACGTGGACGACGTGTTCCTGGCCGACGACCGCTGGGACACCACGCTCAAGTGCACCCCCGGCGACGTCACCTGCCCGCCCGGCACCCCGGACACCGCCAACCCGATCCGGATGACGGTCGACGACGCCAACCACCTCAAGCAGTGGCAGGCCGCCAACAACTTCACCCTGGACATGGTGTTCAACGGTGGCGGCAGCGAGGACTGGAAGGCCGATCACGAGACCACCGCCGACCCCACGGTGGACCAGATGATCGCCGACCAGAGCAGCTACCGGTGGGTCAACCACACCTACACCCACCCGTACCTGGGCTGCGTCCAGAACGTCACCGTGGTGCCGTGGGTCTGCTCCAAGAACTCCGCGGGCGGCACGGTCTGGGTCGACCAGAACACCATCAACACCCAGATCAGGAACAACGCCGACTGGGCCACCGCGCGCGGCCTCCAGTTCGACCCGCAGACCCTGGTCACCGGTGAGCACTCCGGGCTGCTGACCGCCCCGCAGGAGACCAGCGACAACCCGAACCTGGCACCGGTGCTGGCCGCCAACGGCATCAAGTTCACCGCCAGCGACGCCTCCCGCGAGACCGGCCAGCGGGCCGTCGGCACGTCCACGCTGACCGTGCCGCGGTACCCGATGAACGTCTTCTACAACGCCGCCACGGCGAAGGAGGAGACCGACGAGTACAACTGGATCTACACCAGCAAGGCCAACGGCGGCAGCGGCGTCTGCGAGAACAACGCCAACTCGACCTGCCTGTCGCAGCCGCTGGACGTCAACACCGGCTACCAGTCGTACATCGTGCCGCTGGAGGCCCGGATCGACCTCGGCCACGTGCTGAACAACGACCCGCGGCCGCACTTCGTGCACCAGTCGAACCTGTCCGAGGACCGCATCCTGTACCCGGTGCTGGAGAAGATCCTCGGCACCTACCGCTCGCTGCACGCGGACAGCGCCCCGATCGTGAACCTGAGCCAGCGCGAGATCGGCCAGGAGTTCCAGCGCCGCGCGGCCTGGAACAACGCGATCGCCGCCGGTCAGGTCACCGCCTACCGGGTCGGCAACACCGTCACCGTGAACGCGCCGTCCGGCGTTCAGGTCCAGGCCACCATGCCGACCGGAACTGCTCAGAAGCTCGCCATCGGAACGGGCGGGTTCGGTTCGTCCTACGCCGGTACGCTCTCGGGTTGGGTGTCCCCGGGCGCGCTGCAGAGCAGCATCACCCTGCAGCTGCCGTCCGCGCCGGCCGCCCCGGCCGCCGTCGCGCCGAGCGTCGCGGCCAAGTCCGTCCCGGCCCCGGTGCCGACGGACAAGAAGGTCGTGCCCCAGGGCGTCGCCACCCCCGTCCCGGTGGGCCCGAGCGACACCACGCGCAAGCCCGCTCCGTCCCTGGTCCCGGGTAGCGGAACCCCGGTGCCGGGCAAGGACGTCGCCGCTGGCACCATCGGTCAGGGCGGCAACGGCCACCACGGCGACACCGCTGCGACGAAGAACGGCAAGTCGTCTGGGGGGACGACCACGCCGAGCAGCACCACCGGACGCTCCGGCAACCGGTAACGGAACCACCCGCCGTCGGCGGGGTCGGGCCGGTCGCCCGGCCCGGCCCCGCCACGGCTCCCGTTCCGGCCATCCAGGCCGGAACCGACGCAAGAACAGGAGGGGGGACAGGAATGCGCGTCACCCTGCTCACCGAGGGGACGTATCCGCACCAGCACGGCGGCGTGAGCGTCTGGTGCGACCAGCTCGTTCAAGGCATGCCGGACGTCGAGTTCGACGTCATCGCCGTCACCGGAACCGGGCACGAACCACTGGCCTGGGAGCTGCCCGCCAACGTGCGGTCGGTCACCACCGCACCGCTGTGGGGGCCGGCCTCGGAAGGCCGGCCGCCCCGCGGCAAGGAGATGCGGCGCTTCCTCAACGCGTACGAGCGCTTCCTGCACTCCATCCTCGATCCCGTCTACACCACCCACTTCGGCACCGAGCTGTACAACTTCGCCGACCTCGCCCGGCGCGGGCTGCTCAGCCCGGCGCTGCGCAGCGAGCGCGCGCTGCGCACCCTCCAGCAGGTCTGGACCCGCGACTACCTGCCGACCGCCGTCTCCCGGCCCACCCTGCACGACGCCCTGAACGCCACCGACCTGCTGGAGCACGCCCTGCGGCCGCTCTCGGCCGAGCCGCCGAAGGACGGCGTCGCGCACGCGGCCAGCGGCGGGCTCGCCACCCTGCCCGGGCTGATCGCCGCCCAGCAGTACGGCGTACCGTTTCTGCTCACCGAGCACGGCATCTACCTGCGCGAGCGCTACCTCGGCTACCGCACCGGCCCGTACCGCTGGCCGGTCAAGGCACTGCTGCTCGGCTTCTACCGGATGCTCGCCGAGGAGAGCTACCGGCAGGCCGCGCTGGTCACCCCCGGCAACCGGTACAACCGGCGCTGGGAGGAGCGCGGCGGCACGCCGTCCTCGCACATCCGCACCGTCTACAACGGAGTGGACCCGGCGGCCTTCCCGCCGGCCGGCCCCGAACCCGAGACGCCGACCCTCAGCTGGGCCGGCCGGGTCGACCCGATCAAGGACCTGGAGACGCTGATCCAGGCCTTCGCCATCGTCCAGCGAGAGATCCCCGAGGCGCGGCTGCGGCTCTTCGGCGGCACTCCCAAGGGCGGCGAGGCGTACCGGGACCGCTGCATAGCCCTGGCCGCCGAACTCGGCATAGCCGATTCGGTGGCCTTCGAGGGCCGCGTCGCCGACATCACCGACGCGTACGCGGCGGGCAACGTGGTCATGCTCTCCAGCATCAGCGAGGGCTTCCCGTTCACCCTGATCGAAGCGATGTCCTGCGGCCGCGCGACCGTCTCCACCGACGTCGGCGGCGTGCGCGAGGCCGTCGGCGACACCGGACTGGTCGTCCCGCCGCGCGAGCCCGAGCCGATGGCGGCCGCCGCGATCGAGCTGCTGCGCGACGCCGAACGGCGCGCCCGGCTCGGCGAGGGCGCCCGGCTGCGGGTGATCGAGCAGTTCACCCTCCGCCAGAACATCGACGGATTCCGCGGCATCTACACCGAACTCCTGGGCACCGCCCGCTGGATGCCCGGCGGCGTGGTCGCCGTCACCGACCAGGTCCCCAGCCCCGACTGGGACCAGCAGCTGGCCGCCGCCCGCCCCGAGCACAGCGAGGTCGGAGCATGAGTGGTCCACTCCGTCTGGTTCCGGACGAGGCCGGATCCGAGCACACCGTGCAGCTGCGCACCCTGCCGCTCAAGCGCCGTCGCCCCGCCGCGCCGGAGTCGGAGCCCGAGGAATCGCTCTACCTCTCCGCGGACCCGCTGGACGAACTCGCCGAGCGCCTGCGCGACGTCTGCGCCGACGCCGTCCACCCGTACGAGATCGCGGCCTTCCTGGAGTCCGACGGCCTCTCGGACGAGCAGGCCGCCCTGCTGTACGGCCGCCCCGACGCCTTCACCGTCGCCGAGGAGCTGTTCGAGAAGGTCCAGCGCCGCTACCCCGGCCCGAGCTCCGAGTTCGCCAACCCCTGGCGGGCCGACCCCTGGCGCTGCGTGGTGCGCGGCCTGGTGTTCGCCCTGCCGGGGCTCGGCTACCTGCTCGGCGCCAGTCTGTTCGCGACCACCCGGACGCGCTTCGGCCTGCCCTCGGGCATGCTCGCGCTGTCCGTCGCCACGCTGGTCAGCTGGGGCTTCAACCAGGCGCTGGCGCACCGCGCCTACCGCTGGCTGGGCCGGCTGCGCCGCCGCGAGGCCGCGGTCTGCCTGGCCGTCGGCGCCCCGGTCGGCGCGCTGGTCGCGGCCGCCTCCGCGTACGTGGTCGGCGGGCCGCTCGGCGCGCTGGGCTTCGCCGCCGGGCAGTCCTGCTACCTGGGCGCGGCCACCGTGCTGCTGGTGCTCGGGCGGGAGAAGTTCCTGCTGCTGTCGCTGGCCCCGGCCTCGGTCGGCGCGGGCGTGGTGCTGGCGGTGGACGTCCCGCAGCTGGTCCGTACGGTCGTGCTGCTCGCCTCGGTGGCCCTGGCGGTCGGACTGGCCGTCCGGGAGCTGCTGGTCTGCGTCCGCGGCGGCGAGCGCGACTCCGTCGAGCTGAGGCTGCCGGTCCGCCAGGAGGTCCCGCACCTGCTGTTCGGCCTGGCCTGCGGCGCGCTCACGCTGATCGCCGGCCTCGGCGGGACCATCCACCAGGCCGTGCAGAGCGGCGGCCACCCCGCGCAGGCCACGTCGACCACCCCGACCGGCCCGGCCATGATCGCGCTGACGCTCAGCCTGGGCCTCGCCGAGTGGCTGCTCTTCCGCTACCGGGCGCTGGCGGTCGCCGCGCTGCGCACCAGCCACACCAGCGGCCAGTTCTCCCGCCGCACCGGCGCGATCCTGCTCGGCTGCCTGTTCATCTACCTCACCACCGTGGCCGCGCTTGACGCCGCCGCGACCGTGCTGTGGCCCGGCGCCCCCGCGCTCGGCGTGCCGCAGCTCGGCGCGATGCTGCTCCTCGGCGGCTCGCTCTGGCTGGCGCTGCTGCTGAACGCCTTCGGGTTCAGCTGGAGCACCGCCCTCGTCTGTCTGGCCGCCGCGGTCGCCGAGAGCGCCGGGCTGCTGGCAGGTGCGGACCCGATCGTCCTGCAGCTGATCGGCTGCGGGGCGGCCGCCGTCGTCCTCACCGCACTCGCCGGGCCCGCGCTCGGCCGCACCACCCAGCACCGCTGAACACATCGAATATCCCGCACGCCTCCGTTCGCGTGCACCGCCGTACCCGTTTCACCTGAGACACCCACCGGGCCTACGGCGGCCGGCCTCCGCAGGGCGTCCGGCCGCCCCGGCAGATCGAGAAAGCGAAATCCGCATGAGCAGCGTCGCGGTTACCGGAGCCGAGGGCTTCATCGGCTCCCACCTCGTCGAGACCCTGGTCGCCGACGGGCACCACGTCCGCGCGATGGTCCAGTACAACTCGTTCTCGTCCTTCGGCTGGCTGGAGACCCTGTCCGAGGAGGTGCTGGACTCGGTCGAGATCATCCTCGGCGACGTCCGGGATCCGGGCTCGGTCAACGGCCTGGTCAAGGGCACCGAGGCGGTCTACCACCTGGCCGCCCTGATCGCGATCCCCTACTCCTACCGAGCCCCCCACTCGTACGTGGACACCAACGTCACCGGCACCCTGAACGTGCTGGAGGCGGTGCGCCACCTGGAGATCCCCCGCCTGGTGCACACCTCCACCAGCGAGACCTACGGCACCGCGCAGACCGTGCCGATCACCGAGGACCACCCGATCAACACCCAGTCCCCGTACGCCGCCTCCAAGGCCGGCGGGGACCGGCTGGCCGACAGCTACCACGCCAGTTTCGAGACCCCGGTCGTCACCCTGCGCCCGTTCAACACCTACGGGCCGCGCCAGTCGATGCGCGCCGTCATCCCCACGGTGATCGCCCAGGTCGCGGCCGGCCAGACCGAGATCACCCTCGGCGACCTGCGCCCGACCCGCGACTTCATGTTCGTCAAGGACACCGCGAACGCCTTCCGCACGGTGGGCACCGCGCCCGCCGAGACGGTGGTCGGCCGGACCTTCAACGCCGGCACCGGCGGCGAGATCTCGGTCGGCGACCTGGTCACCCTGGTCGGCAAGCTGATGGGCGTGGACCTGGTGGTGAAGGAGGACGAGCAGCGCATCCGTCCGACCAACTCCGAGGTCATGCGCCTGGTCGCGGACGCGACCCGGCTGCGCGGGGCCACCGGCTGGGCCCCGAACTTCAGCCTGGAGCAGGGCCTGGAGCAGACCATCGAGTTCTTCCGCGACCCGGCCAACCTGGCCCGCTACAAGACCGACATCTACAACGTCTGATCCGCCGCAACCGATCTTGCTCGTCCTGGTAACCAAGGTTCGTGTCCTGCACATCCTTTCCGTGGGGGAAACACCATGCACGCAGTGATCCTGGCCGGCGGTAAGGGCGTCCGTCTCCGCCCGTACACCACCGCGCTTCCCAAGCCGCTCGTTCCGATCGGCGACCAGCACGCGATCCTGGAGATCGTGATGCGCCAGCTCGCCGCCGCGGGCTTCCAGAGCGTCACTCTGGCCATCGGCCACCTCGGCCACATCATCCGCGCCTACGTCGGCAACGGCTCCCAGTGGGGCCTGCGGGTCGGCTACGCCGTCGAGGACAGCCCGCTCGGCACCATGGGCCCGCTGCTCACCATGCAGGAGCGCCTGCCCGAGCACTTCCTGGTGATGAACGGCGACATCCTGACCGACCTGGACTTCGCCGGGGTGCTCAAGCACCACGAGGCGTCCGGCGCCCCGCTGACCATCGCCACCTACGCCCGCCAAGTCAAGATCGACTTCGGTGTGCTGACCGCCGACGAGGGCACCATCACCGGCTTCCAGGAGAAGCCCAGCATCGACTACCGCGTCTCGATGGGCGTGTACGGCGTCTCCCGCGCGGCGCTCGCCAAGTACACCCCCGGCCTGCCGCTGGGCTTCGACGAGCTGGTGCTGGACCTGCTGGCCGCCGGCACCCCGCCGTCCGCGTACGAGTTCGGCGGCTACTGGCTGGACATCGGCCGGCCCGACGACTACGACCGGGCCAACGCCGAGTTCTCCACCATCCGCCCGGTGCTGATGCCCTTCGAGTCGACCCCGCTCACGCCGAGCGTGGCGGAGCTGCCGATCCCGGCCGCCCGCACCGCCCCGGACGACGAGCCCGCCGAGCCCGCCACCGCGGGCGTCGAGAGCGACGGACGGGCCGCGTGAGAATTCTGCTCCTCGGCGGCGACGGCTTCCTCGGCCGTCACGCCACCGCCGTCCTGCGGTCACTGCCCGGTGCCACCGTGCTGACCGCGGGCCGGCGGCCCGCCCACGATCTCCGGCTGGACCTGGCCACAGCCCAGGCCGGCCCGCTCGGCGAGGAACTGTCCGCGCTGGCCCCCGACGCGGTGGTCAACTTCGCCGGCGCGGTGGCCGGCAGCGCGGTCAAGCTCGCCGAGGTGAACGCCCGCGGCCCGGCGGTGCTCTGCGAGGCGCTCTCCCTCGGCGCCCCGAAGGCCCGTCTGGTGCACATCGGTTCGGCCGGCGAGTACGGCGTCTGCGCGCGGGGCGAGTCGCTCGCCGAGGACGCCGACGCCCGTCCGGTCGGCGTGTACGGCGCGACCAAGCTGGCCGGTTCCCTCGCGGTGGCCGGCTCGCCGCTGGACGCCGTGGTGCTGCGGGTGTTCAACCCGGTCGGCCCCGGCGCGCCGGCGGGCTCGCTGCCCGGACGGCTGGCCGCCGAGCTGCGCCGGGTGGCGCCCGAGGGCACCGACGGCGTGATCACGGTCGGCGACCTCTCCGCCTACCGCGACTTCGTCGACGCCCGGGACGTGGCCGCGGCGGTCGGCCTGGCCGTCACCGCCGACGGTCCGCTCCCCCGGGTGCTCAACCTGGCCTCCGGGCGGGCCCGGCAGGTCCGGGCGATCGCCGACGGGCTGGTCGCCGCGGCCGGCTTCACCGGCCGGATCGACGAGAGCGGGGCGGGTTCCGAGCGCTCGGCCGCGGTCTCCTGGCAGCAGGCCGACGTGTCGGCCGCCGCCCGGGAGCTCGGCTGGCAGCCGGAGACGGACCTCGCCGACACCCTGCGCGACCTGTGGCTCGGCACCGCCGCGCCCACGTCCGACCCGGTGGTCGCATGACCACCGGGCACACCCCCGACGGCCGCCTGCTGGTGCCGCTGTACGTCCACCCCGCGGTGGACCCGGCGGCCTGGCAGGCGGTCGCCGCCGCCGACCCGGCCCGGATCGCGGCCGTCGTGCTCAACCTCGCCGACGGCCCGGGTGACGTCCCGGACCACGTCTTCACCGAGGCGGCCGACCGACTCCGTTCCGCCGGACTGCCGTTGGTCGGCTACGCCGACACCGACTACGGCCGCCGCCCGCACGCGGCGGTGGTGGCCGACATCCTGACGTACCGTCAGCGACACGGCATCACCGGCGTCTACCTCGACCAGGTCACCACCCACCCGGGCGCACTCGCGCACTACCGGCGGCTGGCCACGGCCGCCCGCGCGGCCGGCTGCGGCACCGTGGTGTTCGGCCACGGCGAGCACCCGGACCCGGGCTACGCCGAAGTCGGCCTGGCCGACCTGCTGGTGACCTTCGAGGGCGACTGGGACGCCTACCGCGACATGACACTGCCGTTGTGGACCGGCCGGCACGCGGCCTCCCGCTTCTGCCACCTGGTCTACGACGTCCCCGCCGAACACGCCCAGGACGCCGCCGCCCTGATCGCCGCCCGGCGAGCCGGCGTCGGCTGCGCCGTACCGGGAGCCGGGGAGAACCCCTGGCGCACCCTGCCGTACGGCCTGAACGCCGCTGAACTGACCTGACCCGATCCGGAGTCCGACTACCGTGAACCGTCGCAACCGGCTGCTTCCGGCCGCCCTGGCCCTCGCCACCGCCACCGCCCTGCTGGTCAGTTCGTGCAGCAGCTCGGGATCGGAGGACGACCAGGACTCGGCCGAAGGCACCCCGAGCAACTCCCCCGCGGCCACCGCGCCGAGCGTCCCCGGCACCCCCGACGCGACCACCGCCGCCCCGGGCACCCCCGGGGCCACCACCCCCGGCACCACCGCGCTGGCCCCGGGCACCCCGGCCGGCAGCCCGCCGCCCGCCACCACGCCGGGCACCGGCACCCCGCCGGGCAACCCGGCGCCCCCGGCCGGCGCCCGCTGGCAGCCCACCCCGGGCCTGGCCTGGCAGTGGCAACTCGGCGGCGGCGTCGACCAGTCGGTGGACGTCCCGGTCTACGACATCGACGGCTTCGAGAACGACGCCTCGGTGGTGGCCGCGCTGCACGCCAAGGGCCGCAAGGCGATCTGCTACATCAACGCCGGCTCCTGGGAGGACTTCCGCCCCGACTCCGCCGCCTTCGCCAAGTCCCTCCAGGGCTCGGACACCGGCTGGAAGGGCGAGAAGTGGTTCGACATCCGCAAGCTCGACCAGCTGAGGCCGCTGATGGCCGCCCGCTTCGACATGTGCCGGAGCAAGGGCTTCGACGCCGTCGAGCCGGACACCATCGAGGCCTACAACCAGAACAGCGGCTTCCCGCTGACGGCCGACGACCAGCTCAGGTACAACCGGATGCTGGCGCAGCTCGCCCACGAACGCGGCCTGGCCATCGGCTTGAAGAACGACCTGGACCAGATCCCGGCGCTGCTCCCGGACTTCGACTTCGCGGTCAACGAGGAGTGCGCGCAGTTCGACGAGTGCGACCGGGTCGCCCCCTTCGTCAAGGCGGGCAAGGCGGTCTTCCACGTCGAGTACAAGCTCGACACGGACCGGTTCTGCGGCAAGGCCAAGTCGCTGGGCTTCAGCTCGATGCGCAAGAAGCTCGAACTGGACGCCTGGCGCAAGCCCTGCTGACGCGTTCCTCTCCCGTCGCGCGGGTGACCCGGACGAGGGTCACCCGCGCGAGGGTCACTTGACCGCCAGCCAGATCACGCCGCCCAGGACGACCAGCGCGACGACGGCGATCAGCGCGATCACGCCGGTGCGGCTGCCGCTCTTGCTGCTGCCGTAGGTGGAAACGTTGCCCGGGGCCTGGGCCGCCGGGGTCTCGTCGACGAACGCCCGGAACATCTGGGTGCTGCCGGCGGGGTCGTAGTCGTTGTCAGCCATGGCACGGACTCTAACGAATCGGCCCACCTCGGGCACACCCCGGACCCCCGTCGCACGGAACACACCACCCCCACGTGCGACAGCGGCACGACGGCTCCGTGAACACCGCGCGGTTCCGGAATGACCGGCCGCGCGATCCGGTTGACTTCCCCCATGACCGGAAACCACGACCGGGTGCGACTCGGTACCTCCGACCTGTCCGTCTTCCCGCTCTCCCTCGGCGGCAACGTCTTCGGCTGGACGGCCGACGAGCAGCAGTCCTTCGCCGTCCTGGACGCCTACACGGCCGCCGGCGGCAACTTCGTCGACACCGCCGACGTCTACTCCTCCTGGGCCCCGGGCAACACCGGCGGCGAGTCGGAGACCGTCCTCGGCAACTGGCTGCGCAGCCGTGGCAACCGCGACGACATCGTGATCGCCACCAAGGTCGGCATGCACGCCGAGCGCAGCGGCCTGGGCGCCGCCAACGTCAAGGCCGCGGCCGAGGACTCGCTGCGCCGCCTGGGCGTCGAGCGGATCGACCTCTACTACACCCACCGGGACGACGACACCCCGGTCGAGGAGTTCGTCACCGCGCTGGACGAACTGGTCCGCGAGGGCAAGGTCCGGGCGGTCGCCGCCTCCAACATCTCCGCCGAGCGGCTCACCGAGGCGCTGGCCTTCGCCGAGCGCGAGGGCCTGGCGAAGTACGTCGCCGTCCAGCCGCACTACAACCTGGTCTCGCGCGGCACCTTCGAGGGCGCGCTGGCCGACGTGGTCGCCGATCACGGCCTGGCCACCGTCCCGTACTACGCGCTGGCCTCCGGCTTCCTGACCGGCAAGTACCGTCCGGGCGTCGGCGGCGTGGACAGCGCCCGCGCCGAGGGCGCGGCCCGCTACCTGGCCGAGCCGCGCGGCCCCGAGGTGTTGAAGGCGCTGGACACCGTCGCCGCCGAGCTGGAGGTGGAGCCCGCCTCCGTCGCCCTGGCCTGGCTCGCCGCCCGGCCGACGGTCGCCGCGCCGATCGCCAGCGCCCGCACCGTCGAGCAGCTCCCGCCGCTGCTGGCCGGGGCCACCCTGAAGCTCACCCCGGAGCAGACCGCCCTGCTGGACGCCGCCTCCGCCTGAGCCCGGAACCGCACCGCTCCCCCGCAGGCCGCGAACTCGCCCCGTCCCGGGCGCCGTTCGCGGCCTGCGGCGTTCCGGATCGTCCGTTGGTCCGGGAACCATCGGCGGGGCTGACAAGTCATGGTCAATGAACCATCAAGCACGCATCAAGACTTCACTCATGCCACGCCAATACGGGGGAACGCTTTGGCCGACAATCCTGCCTGGGACGGTCTGTTCGACGACGAGGACCGGAAGAAGTACGCGAGCATGCGGCTCAACTCCGCCGGGGGCGGCGGGAGCGGGGGCGGTGGCGGCGGCAAGGTGACCGTCACCCCCGCCGACCTGAAGGCGCGGGCCGGCACCGTCGACGAGATCAGGGGCAACTTCCACACCGTCGACGACAACGCCCAGGAGAAGACCACCAACGCCTATGCGTCGCTGACCAGTTGGCAGACCGGCCCGGAGCTGCGCAACCGCTCCATCCGCTGGGACAGCCAGGTCTCCACGCTCGGCAACCTCCTCTACGACCTCGCCCAGCGGCTGCGGAAGACCGCCGACCAGTACACGGCGACCGAGAACGCCAACAAGCAGAACCTGTCCGGCGGGAACTGAGGGGGCCACCACCGTGCTGACCTACGAGATCGTCCGCAACGCCAAGTTCGACGCGCTGCACGCGGCCGCCGAGGAGTGGAAGACCCTCCAGGCCCGCTACAGCGGCCTGAAGGACCGGCTGACCAACGAGGTCGCCAACAAGCTGGCCGCCGGCTGGGAGGGCGAGGCCGCCACCCAGGCCCGCGCGCAGATCCAGAAGGCCGCCGAGCAGATCGAGGCCGCCGGCAAGGAGTCCGCCGACATCAGCGGGCTGCTCGCCGACGCCGCCCAGCAGTTCGCCGCCGCCCAGGCCCGGCTGAAGAAGATCGCCGACGAGGACGGCCCGGCCAACCACCTCCAGGTGGACGGCACCGGGAAGGTCACCGACGTCCATCCGCTGCTGAAGGACAAGACCGCCCAGAACGACCCGGACTACGAGCGGGTCTTCCTGCCGCAGCGCAAGCGCGCGGTGGAGGACCTGGTCCACAGCCTCGAAGCGGCGCTCCAGCAGGCCGCCGACGCGGACCAGGCCGCCGCCTGGGCGCTGCGCTCGGACCCGAACGGCGCGAACGACTACTCGTTCAACGCCAACGGCTACAAGAGCATCGCCGAGGCCACCGAAGCCCGCAAGGACCTCGACGACGCGCTCACCCTGGCCGGGAAGGGCGGCGGCAACCTCTCGGTCGAGGAGCTGACCAGGCTCAACGCCCTGCTGGAGAAGCGCAGGAACGACCCGGCGTTCGCCGAGCAGTTCGCCACCACGCTCGGCCCGCGCGGCACCCTGGAGTTCTGGCGCGACGCCAACGACCCGGCCAAGTTCGGGGCGTACAGCAAGGAACGCAACGAGGCCGTGAAGAAGCTCCAGGCCTCGCTGGGCGCGACCCTGGGCACCGCCACCCAGAGCCACTCCAAGCCCATGCAGGACTGGGAGAACGAGATGCTCAAGCTCGGCCCCCAGGTCATCAACCACCCGGGCGGCGGACCGCAGCCCCGGGGCTACCAGCTGATGAGCAGCCTGATGCGCTCCGGCGAGTACGACAGCGACTTCCTCAACTCCTACGGCGACAGCCTGCTCAAGTTCGAACGCGCCACCAAGACCGACCCGCAGCTCATCTGGTCGCCCGACTCGACCCAGCCGAGCTGGGACCACCTCGGCGACGGGCGCGGCGGCGACGCGATGGTCGGCTTCATGGAGTCGCTCAGCCACAACCCGCAGGCCTCCACCCGCTTCCTGGACCCGGGCGACCCGCGGACCAACGACCACCTCAAGTACCTGGTGGACGACCGCCGTTGGCCCTCCGAGATGGGCCGCGGCGGCGGCTACGTGCACGGCCAGCACTCGCTCGGCCTGGCCATCGAGGCCGCCGCCACCGGCGACCGGGCCGGGCAGGAGGACGGCGTCCGGCACCACACCGAGGCCCAGGCCCGGGTCATGCGCGACACCGTCAACCTGCTGGACGGCGGCGTCAAGCACGAGGGGCTCCCGTCCGGCATGCAGCGCCCGATCGCCAACGCGCTGGCCGACTACGCCGCCGACACCCACGACATCCTCTCCGGCAGCAACCGCGCCTCCAAGGACCACGCGGGCGAGGACGCCAGCGGCGTCTGGGTCGACCCGGTCACCGGGGAGACCAGGATGGCCACCGACAAGGGCTCGCTGATCCGGGTCCTGCGCGGCATCGCCGACGACCCCGAGTCCCACCACATCGTCCAGCAGGCCGAGATGGTGCACGTCGCCCAGCAGCTCGCCGAACTCCCGCCGAACGTGGGCGAGAAGGAGTGGAAGGGCGTGATGGCCAACTCCTCGGTCGCCCTCGGCGTGTACGACGCCGTCCAGGCCGACGCCATCCTCGACCAGCGCGACGACGACACCAAGGTCGCGGCCTGGCGGGCCAAGGGCATGTACCAGGGCATCGGCACCCCGCTGAAGCTGGTCCCGATCCCCGGGGTGGCGGACGTGGCCCAGAGCCTGCTCGGCAGTGGGATCATGGGCTGGCAGATGAACGCCACCGAGGAGATCAACGCGGCCGCGGCCGGCAAGATCGAGGCGAACACCCTCACCGGCGCCAACGGCCGCAGCGGACACGAGGGGATCAGCGCCATGGTCGAGAAGTGGCAGCAGCAGCGGGCCGGCCTCAACCCCGACTCCCCGGCCGTCGACTGGGACGAGCAGCAGATGCGGACGATCTACAACACCGGTCGCAGCGACGCCGCCACCGCCCTCGGCCGCGGGGGCGAGAACAAGTGACGCCCGGGCCCGCGGAACCGCGCGGGGCACGTCGGCGGTGGCGGCTTCCGGTCGCCGCCGCCGTCGGGCTGGTCCTCGCCGCCGGCGCCGTGTTCTACCTGGGCGGCGGGTACGACCGCTGGCAGGACGGCCGCTCGCTGGCCGGGCTCTGCCACGGCAGCGTGGACACCGCCGAGGTCAAGGCCCTGCTCGGGGGCGACCGGGTGCGCGGCAAGGAGGCCGAGGCCCCGGAGGGCCTGGCATCCTGCACCGTGGTCGCCGCCGGGAAGCCCTCCGGCGGCTTCCTCGACGTCCGGGTCGGCCGGGCACCCGAGGAGGCCGGCAGGGCGCTGCACGATCTCCAGCGGGACCGTCCGAACCTCGCCACCACCATGGTGATGCCGTTCGGCCAGGGCCGCCGGGGCGTCCTGGACCTGGAGGGCCGGCTCCGCACGACCGCCGTCCTCCCCCTGGACTGCCCGAACTCCGCGGGCCTGCTGGTCACCGTCGAGAGCGTCGCCCTCAAGGGCGACGACCCGGCCCAGCGGGCCCGGTTCGCCCGGATCGCCGCCCGGGCCGCGGACGGCGCGGCCCGGGTCTGGGGCTGCACCGCGCCCTCCGGGGCGGAGATCACCGAGGTCCCCGCGGACACCCGGTACGCCAAGGTCCCGGACGGCGCGGCGAACGGCACCTGCGCCGGACTGCCCGGCCTCACCGGCGAGGCGCCCGCGGACCCGAACGCCCCGATCGAGGACTGCTTCCTCTACGCCGGCCAGGACACCCCGCGCTTCCGCCTGGGGGCGTACTACCCGCCGTTCGCGGACGTCCTCCCCTCCGTCGCCGATTACCCGGTCACCGGCCCGGCCGGCGCCAGGGACGACCTGGCCTGGGCCACCGCCACCTGCCCGGGCGGCGCCACCGCCCTCTTCACGGTGGACGCCGTGTTCGACGGCAGCCGGGCCGGCGCCCCCGACCCGGCCCTGGAGAAGGCGGCCCTGCGCACCTTCGCCACCCGCTCCGCCCAGCGTCACGGCTGCTCGGCGCCGCAACTGCCCTGAGGAGCAAGGAAACGGGCCCCCGGCAGCGCGATGCCGCCGGGGGCCCGTTTCCGTGCTCCGCGGCTACGGCCGCCCGAAGTGGGTCGGGTAGTAGCCCGAGTTGAGGGTGGAGACCCGGACGGTCTTGCCCGGCCGCGGTGCCTCCACGAAGGTGCCGCCGCCCAGGTAGATCCCCACGTGGTGGATCCCCGAGGCCCGGCCGCTGTCGGACCAGAACACCAGGTCGCCGCGGCGCAGCTGCCCGGCGGTGATCGGCGTGGTCGCCGCGTACTGGTCGTCGGCCACCCGCGGCAGGCTGATCCCCGCGCGCCGGTAGGCCTGCTGGACCAGCCCCGAACAGTCGTAGCCGGACGGGCCGTTGCCACCCCAGACGTACGGCTTGCCGAGCTGGGCGAGCGCGTAGTCGATGGCCGCCTCCATGCTCCCGGAGGCCGGCGCGGGGTTCGCCGAGGGGCGGCTCGCGGGGGGTGCGGGCTGGGCGGGGGCCTGGGCCGGACCGCCGCCGGACGTCCCGGTGCGGCTCGCGTAGACGTCGTAGTGACTGGTCCAGCGCCACTCGCCGCTGCCGTTCTTGAACCAGTACTTCGACCCGTCCCAGCCCTGGCGCATCCCGGCGGAGGAGGCCGAGCCGTTGGAGGCGGTCCGGGCGGCGGTGCCGGCCGAGCCGCCGCCGGACGTCCCGGTGCGGCTCGCGTAGACGTCGTGGTGGCTGGTCCAGCGCCACTCGCCGCTGCCGTTCTTGAACCAGTACTTCGACCCGTCCCAGCCCTGGCGCATCCCGGCGGAGGAGGCCGAGCCGTTGGA